>SKTJ01000078.1 GCA_007122565.1 Syntrophomonadaceae bacterium
TTTCATCGGCTTATTAGCTGGGAAAACGCAGAACTGGAAAGCGATGAAGCAAAAATTAAACCAAGGACAGTTTTTGCTTTGGCATCCAAAAAAGAGTTTCCAGTTTCGGTAAAAAAAAATATACTTAGCTACTGTGAATACGCAGGTCACCACATTCTGTAATATGGAAATTGGGCGAGGGTATATGAGCCATAAAGTGACCGGGTTGCAGGATACCTGTTCGCAGACCGCAGTCTTATTATTTACTTTCTACCGGTAATGATGTAGTCAGTGTATAAGGTGTCGGTTAACACTGTCTTAACCTGCAAGTACTCAAAGACTTGCTTTAAAAGATTCAGGTCAAAAATATGGTGATGCAGAGCCCTGTTCTCATAGTTTTTCAGGCTGCGTGACTTAAATCGCGCGAAAGTGCCGGCCGGAGGATCAAGCTCAAGGTCGTGTAATTTTAGTATTTCATCCAGGTGGGTCAGGTCGCTTTCCGGTGTATCATTGTTAAAATCAGCAAGCAAATGTTCAAATGTTGTTACAGGCCTCCTGTGGTCAAAATTACTTTCCTTTTTGGGCAGAACCAACAGGATGAGACCATTATTTTTTATTACCCTGAGCCATTCTGACAGCGCTTTCAGAGGATTTGCGATATGCTCGAGGGTGCCGCAGGAAAGGACAAAATCATAACTTTCTGAAGCAATATCATGCAAATTTGTTCCCTCACAGATATATTGCCAGCCAAGCTTATTGTCACCATAACGAAAGGTTCTGCCTGCTGTGATCGAGCCTTCCCAGATCGTATGTGAACTGAAGTTACAGTTGTCCAGGCAACAGATGTCCCGATACACCGGTAATATTTCCTGATCTGAGAAGAAACGGGATGGGCCTCCCACTTCCAGTCCGGACAATTCCTGCAGTAACTCCCTGTATCTGGCATAATTACTGATCATTTTCGTTAACTAATATATCTCCTTCCTCAGCATGCAAGCTGTTAGTGTAAATGGGTATAATCGGGCATTTTTCACTGGAAAATCCGTAAAAGGTGTCCGTTTTTTTTACCATTCTCTTAACATATGCAAAACATCTAGCATATGTTAAGACTATCAAAAATTTATCAAAGGGATGCTAAAAATGAGTAAGGTTCTTATTATTACGAACGATTATGTTGGAACAGAAAGAGCCGGCCCGGCAATTCGTGCCTGGGAGATGGCCACGGTTCTCAGCAGTGAACACAGCGTGATCCTAGCAAGTCTGTCTCAGCCGGCAGCAGATTCCGATTTATTTAAAGTTACACACATCAGCAAACATTCTTTTTTCCGGTTCAGTGAATGGGCAGATATAATTATTATTCAACCATTCATTTTATGGTTTCTTCCGGCAATTAGTAAGCTTAACAAGCCTCTGGTGGTTGATATCTATAATGTATGGCTGATTGAAGCGCTTGAGGCAAACAGAAATCTTCCCCTTCCCCAAAAAATCAGTGCTCATCAGTCCGGGTTAAAATTATTGGGTGAGTCTTTACACAATGGTGATTATTTTATCTGCTCCGGTGAAAGACAAAAAGACTATTGGCTTGGTATCCTTCATTATTTAGGCAGGGTGGAGCCTGGTTATTATGCAAACGACCCAACGGCAGCTAACTTGATTGGCATTGTACCCAACGGTATTTCAGCCAGACAACCGCATCATCAAAAAAACGTGCTGAAGGGCGTGAGCGCTGGTATCAGGCAATCTGATAAGCTGTTGATTTGGGGCGGCAGTGTTTGTAATTGGTTTGACCCGGTAACATTAGTAAAGGCAATGGCTCTACTAAAACGTTACAGAAATGATATTAAACTGTTTTTTATGGGACTGAAAGCACCAAATAAGAAGATTGGTGACCATATATGGAGCGAGGCTGACAAAGCGGTTGTCATTAGTAAAAAGCTTGGCGTCTATGAAAAAGAAGTGTTTTTTAATCTGAGCTGGATTCCATTTGCAGAACGGGAGAACTACCTGCTGGAAGCGGATCTGGGTATCACTTTGCACTTTAATAACCTTGAAACGAGATACTCTTTTCGTACCCGTGTGCTGGATTATCTTTGGGCGGAACTCCCAATTATTACCAGTGAAGGCGATATGATGTCAGAGCTGGTGGATAAACATAATCTTGGTCGTATAGTGCCTTACCGGGATGCCGCAAAGGTGGCAGAAGCAATTGTAGAGCTTCTGGACAATAAAAAGGTATATCAAAAATGTCAGGGAAGTATTCGCAGCATTAAAATAGATCTTTACTGGGAGAACGTGATGCAACCACTGATTGAGTACTGCCGTAATCCCTGGCGTAAGTAATAAAAAACCCACTAGTTGGCACGGGTATTAATCAGCCTACAGAAATAATCTCGTGTTTGATCACCCCGGTTTGGCGTTACATTCAATGAATCAGATTTTATTATATCGATCAACCGCAATATCAACGCCTATCTCGCCAAAAGGCCCGTATTCAGCTTCCACTGTTACAGTAAGTTTTGTTGAAATTCCTCAAGTTTCTTCTTAAAAACAGTGATATATTCCCCATGCCTCCACCTGCAAGCCTTTTTCCAGGGAAAATACCAGTGCGCCTGATGCTGTGCTGGTAACGGGAGTATTACTGTTGGCAATTCACCGGAACGGAGGTGATCTGCCCATCCCCAGTTGTCTTTTTGCGACAACATGCGCATGTCTACTGCTTTTCCATCAACAGTAAGCATCGATCCCTGAAACCGTCAAGCAGAAACCGTCCCTGTAACAAAGGACGGTTTCTGCTTGACGGTTTCATTTTTTTACTTAGATAACAGATATCTTTTATTGCGTGATAAAAATCTGCACCATCACTATGCCGGGGGTTGTTTGCCATGGTACTATGCCGATACCCACATAATTATAGTTGGGATTGAGCATAATCTGTCGGTGCCCCTTATTGCTGTATTCCAGTTGCACGTGGGCCTGTTGAACATTGCCGGCTCTGGAAAGGTTTTCGCCAAGGGAACTGAAAGGTATGCCTGCCTGGCGTACCATATTGCGGGGCGTACCGTAGGTGGGTGAAGTATGGGCAAAATAGTTGTTGTCTGCCAGATCCTGGGCTTTTAAGCGGGCCTGCTCCGACAGGAGCTGGTGCGCCTCGATGGGGGGCACGCCGTTTCTGATTCGTGCTTCATTAAGCAATTTAAAAGCCTGGGCTTCATTCGCAGTCATCCAGGAAGGGGCATCCGGGACAGCAGGCGTTTCAACCGGAGGTGGTGATGAAGGGGGCAGCGTGGGGTCAGGCGCAGGCGGAGGCGTGGGTGCCGGGGCAGAAGGTGTAAAACCGCTGCGAAAACCTCCCCGGTTGGGGGAATAAGTGTCGCTGCCCGAACTGCCGTTTTGCGGCAGTGCCGGGTCGCTTGGGGCTGGATTGCCCGGGGCTGGGGGACTAGTTTCCTCCCTGGGCTGCTGCTCCGCACTGTCCGTACCTGCAGAAAAACCTTGTCGGTCCATTTGACCACGGGGTGAACCAAGGTCGGTAGCAGGAAATAATGCTGCGATCAGAAGCAGGGAAAGGATCGTGCAAAAGATAATTCTTTTCTGTGTCATGGATTACCCTCCCATTGGGTGCTTTTCCTGTTATTATATAAACACCCAGGCCATGACACAAATAACCAATTTCTTTCATATTTAGGTAATTCAGCACCCTTCGCCCGCCATGCAGCTTTTTCCCTGTCTTTACATATAAATGAGCCCCTATGGCAGTGGCTGGTATTTTTTTGCCCCTTTCCCATATGTATATATTAACACTAGGGAAAGGAAATTTATGCGATGGATACACTTAAAAACCCATGTTGTTTGCCTTTAATTGCCGGTCATGACGGGAAAAAGGATTATTATTGTTTCGGCATCCATGGCAGGTTGCAGCATTGGCAGTTCAATGAGGGAAGTTGGAGCATGCCGTCTGATAGCCTTTTTCAACAATCCCTGGGCGGCTTCGATGGCGCACTGGATAATCAGGGGCTGTTTCATCTCCTGGGCTACGACCACCAAGGCAATATTTACAAGATAAACCCGATCGGCACCGGGGTCGTGCCGCAATTAATCTACACAACGTCTCACCCTATCAACCACCTTTCCTGCTGTTTCGACCAGTTAAACCAGTTGCAGATCCTTTATCTTGGCGCCGGTGAGGGAAAGCAAAGGCAGCGGCTTTTTCACCTGATAGTTGGAGAAAGAGAAAAGCAGGAAGCATCCTTTGTGGATTTTGTTGATGGCTCAGCAAATTATTGCTCCATCATCGCCAACCGGCTCAACCAGCCCTATCTGATTTATCCTGTATTAGACGAAGACAGCAGCAGGATCGCTTTTCGTCGTATGGATATTCCGGGCAGGCGCCCCGGCCGTATCTACCTGCTCCCGGGAAGGCAGGGGAGTGCAGGTCCACCATCCACCTACTGTGACGCAAAAATCAACATTCACCTGGCCTGGATCAGCCGCTGTGCAGGCAAAGCCTACCTCAATTATATCCAGCGGGATAAAACGGGAGACTGGCAACATTTCCTGCAGACTGAAGTTCCACCCCAAACGATACCGGCAGTCCCTTTCTCCTGTACCGCCAAAGAACTCATTATTTTTTTCCAGTGGGGAAGCAGGCTCGGGTTACTCTATTCCCGCAATGGGGGAGCCCGTTGGCACAGGGGTAAGGACAGAGAGGTAGAGCCGGCAAGTATTTTAACCCGCCTGCGCATTGACTGCACTGAATGGGAAAAATCAGAGAAAAGCCGGAAGTTTTTTGTAAGCTTTAGCGCCCCTCCGGTAAACATGCAGCAGAGCACTTCTTGTAACAGCTCAGAAGGAAATAAAGCTACTCGCAACAACGGCAAGTTGAACTCCATGGCTATTTTATCCGCGTCCGTCTTTGAGCAAATCCATCGCCTCGAGAGGGAAAACAACCGGTTGCAGCAAAAAATGCAAGAAGAAAAAGAACTGGCTACCCTGTTGGTACAGGAGCAGTCAAAGGTGGCAGAGCTTGAAATAATGCTTGAGGAAAAGATAATGCACTCCAGGGAAGCAGAGCGACTGTATCAAGATACGCTGCAAAAGTACCATGACAAGTGGAAAAGAGAAAAGGAAATACTGCGCGAGCAGCTAAGGCTGTTAAGAGCGGATGTCATAAAGCTGCAGAATAAAAAGGAGCAACTATTTCGGGAAAACAACGAACTGAGCAGCTGTATTGGCAGGTATGAGAAAAAAGAGCAAATACCGGAGTTTGAACAGGATGAAAAGAAACAGCGTTACCTTGGCCGGATTCTGCAAAGGATAAAGGCAGCCGATAACGGCGGGGAATAAGCTGACAAGCAAGCTTCTAACGCTGTGGTTTTTTTTTTCTCTTATTACCAACCGCCTTTTCAACGGTGGCCTTATTTTTTGTTTGCGGCTGCTGTATGTTTTCCTGGTGCTCAATAAGCATATTATAATAACGGTTATACCCCCGGAAGTGGTTGCTTTTTGCGCCGGCGTCCCGGGATATTTCTTTTTTTTCCAGGGCAATCAGGTCCAGATCCACAAGGTCTTCTTCCCCTTTCACTCTGTCTCCATCATCATCAACAGGGTTCACGGCTTCTGCTGCCTTATCTTCCCAACCTTCTCCATCCCATGCTTCTTTCCCCAGGCAACTGCATTCTTCCATGCTTTCCACGCAACGGCATTCTGTTCTGCCGCTGATCGTTTCGCCCGTTGATTCTCTGATCCTGCCCGTGACATTAAGCACAACTTTAAATGGTACAAAGTTAATCCGGCTAAAAAAAGGAAAAAGCATGAGCAAAAAGGGAGCAGCCTGGTATGAGCATGTAGCTTCACAGACATATTTTTGCTGCTCATCTTTTGAAAAACCGGGCAGGGAATAGGGAACATTTATAAGAAAACCATGGGTGAAAACTTTTTGTCGCGTGTCTCCCCTGTCCTTTGACCGGCGATAGGAGACCTGGACTTCATACTGCCCCCAGAAATATCCGGTTTTGTCCACCGGCTGATAATAGTCGGTACGGGAATTAACTACCTGGGCAGAAACAATCTCGTGCAGATTGCAAACATAAAAGGTATAGCGGTGGTGAAAACAGCATAGGGGGTCCATACTCCTGTTGTGTTCATCTAAGGTGTTTTTCATTTTTACCTCCTGCATAAAGAATAACAGAATATTAAAACAGGCTCAGATTAGGGCAGGCCTGTTTTAATATCCTTTTTGCCAGCTTACAAGCAGGCCTTTATTTTGAACCTCAACGAAACCGCTTAACGTCCTTGACATTGCTTTCGCGAAGATTTTTTTGCTGTAAAAAAATAGGACTGCCTTTGCGTTTTTGTATGAGATCCTTGCTTTCCTCTATGCCATAGCCGCGGCGGGCCAACCTGTGCTGCATCAGCTCAATAGGACTTTTGATAACTTTAACCAAACATCATCCCTCCTTCCTTTTGCTTTATTGTACGAGACAGACAGGAAAATGTTACTTTTTTTTGGACTTAATCCTGCCCCATTTCCGGTCAAAAAGGTTTTGTTATGGCGATACAGTGCCTTCTTTTATGTCGTTGGCAATAAAAGTACGGTGTGAAAAATGATGGATAAACACATCACCGGCACAGAAGAGTTTAAAGCCGGCCAGCCTGGCCCGCAGTAATCTCTGTCTTCATTGGTACCGAATCCAAACGCCTCGTCAAAAAAGCCGATCTTCTCCACTACTTCACGGTTGAGCAGGTAACAAAAGGCGCTCAGGCTGGATATGGGAAACCACCTGCTACTGTCGGGCCGGTTGAATGTGGCCGTAAAAGCATGCAACTCCCCCAGGTCCACGAATTCCCGCTCCAGCCTCTGCCGGGCAGGAACACGGTTTGCCCGGGGTCCAACGATGCCGATCTCCGGCTCACTTTCGGCACAGGCCAGCATGTTGGAAAGCCAGTTGTGACTGACAATACAATCATTATTGAGCAGGGCCATGTACTTGGTGGAGGCGGCCTTCATCCCCTGGTTGTACCCCCCGGCAAAACCGCGGTTCTTATCGTTATGAATAACCTTGGCCCCGGGGATATGATCAAAAAATTCTTTTGTGCCGTCTGTTGAGCCATTGTTTATCAGAATAAGTTTATACCCGGCTGGTGTGTACTCCTGTACGGATTGAAGGCAGGTCTTTGAGTATCCGAGGGCGTTATATGCGGCAATAATAATGGAAACATCCTTAACCGTCGCAGTCGGCATTACCGCTAACCTCTCCTTACCAAAATATCGTCTTTTATAGTTTATTATCAGAATGGGATTTTGTGATTTTTGTCATGGATTTTTGATTTACGGGAGGTTTATTGTATAAGTAGTAAGAGAATCGCTAAAGATTATAAATAATGACCACTTTTAAGCTGACAGAAATAATTAATAAATCACGCATGACACTGCAAAAACCCTTTTCCCAGTGGTGTTTAATTGCCCGTCTGGTGGGAGGAGTTTTGCCTGCAGTAGAACGTGAATTAAGGGGATGGAAAGATTACCTGAAGACTTGCCCCCCATCCTTTTTACGGGAACAGGCTTTGCAAAGTATTAAAAGCAAGCGGTTTCACTGCCAGGGAGGCGCCGCTTATACTCTCCTCAACCATGTTTCCCACCGTGATCTCCTGTCTTTCATCACGGCCTTTCAAACCATTAGCGATTATCTGGATAATCTCTGTGATCGGCTGCCCTTATGGCCTGTAGCACTTAATTATGGGGATATGGACACTGTCGTTAAAGAGGATGCATTGCGGGAGCAGGCATTCCGCAGCCTGCATGGTGCTATGCAACATGCACTGGAGGCAGAAGAAAATACAGCGGAGGTAGAAGACTTTTACAGTTATTATCCACACAAAGAGGATGGCGGATACTTACACGAGCTGGTAGGGAAATGCCGCAAAAGCATAACCAAACTGCCCAATCACCCACAGGTGCAGGACCAAACCCGCTTCTTGACCGGCCTCTATTGTGATTTACAAACCCTAAAACACCTCTCGTTTAAGCGCCGTGAGCAAGCTCTGCAGGATTGGTTTAAACCCTATCAGCAACGATTTTTTTTCTTATACTGGTATGAATTTGCTGCAGCAGCAGGCTCCACTCTGGGTGTTTTTGCCCTGCTGGCTACCGTATCCCGCAGCAATATGCACAATGATGAGAGCACTGCTCTGTTCAATCTGTATTTTCCCTGGATTTGTGGACTGCATATTATGCTTGATTATTATATTGACCAGGCGGAAGACCGATTATCGGGGGATCTGAATTTCGTTTCTTATTACGAAGATAGTGTGCACTGTTTAGAGCGAATACAGTTCTTCATCCGGCAGGCGCTGCACCTTGCTGGCGGCTTGCCCCACGCTTTTTTTCACCGTAGCATAATCAAAGGCTTGCTGGCACTCTATCTCTCCGACCCAAAAATTCGGGAGCAGGGACTGGAGGCAGAGGCACACAGCCTGCTTAAGGCAACGGGGGAAAAGGATACCTTTACCCTGTTTCACGTCTGCCGCCTGCTGCGCAGTACCGGTTGGTTGTAAGGTCTGCACAGAGGTCTCAACAGGGCCACACAGAAAGCGACCCCTATTTTTTCCGATGTAAAACATAGGCAGCAAGTTTCTCCATGATCTCCCGGCCGGGGGTTTGCTCCAGGGCATGAAGGCTTTCCACGGCCCTGTTAACGTAGGCAGAGGCCTGCTCCTGCGCCCTTGCCAGGGGGCCGTTTTGACAAGCGGGATCCTCCAGAAAAGCAAGAGTTTCCGTGGAAAAATCACGCCTGCGAACCAGTTCACGCAGGTACCCCCCCCATCGGGGATCCTCAAGCACATAAATCAGGGGCAGTGTGATCGTTCCTTCTCGCAGATCACTGCCAATGGGCTTACCAGTACATGCGGGGTCACCCCAAATATCCAGCAAGTCGTCTGTAATCTGGAAAGCCATTCCCAGGTTACGTCCATAATTTTTAAGCTGCTCCACGGCATAGTCATCCAGTTTGGAAAGGAGTGCCCCCGCTTCGCAACAGGCCTCCAAAAGAACAGCAGTTTTACTATAGGCACAACGAAGATACTGGCCCTTACTTATGTTACAGTTAAAGGCGTTGCGGGACTGTTCTATCTCTCCCTCGCACATGGTACTGATCGCCGCTGTAAACAGGCAGATGAGGGCTTTATTTTTACAGAGAGCCACCAGTTCAAAAGCGCGGGCAAAAAAATAATCCCCGGTCAGCACTGCAGGATTGTTACCGTACAGGGAATTAAGGGAAGGTTTCCCCCGCCGTGTTTGTGCCCCATCAATTACATCATCATGGAGCAGGGATGCGGTGTGTATCAACTCAACGGCCGCAGCAACACGACACAGATCTCCCGGTTTGCCAAGTATATTACCTCCACTTAACAACACGAGAATGGGGCGCAAGCGTTTTCCCCGGTTTTGCACAACGTAGGAGACCAAATCCTGCATAGCCCCTGCTCCGGAAACGGTAAAATCAAGGAGTATCTCCTCCACAGCAAGCAGTTCATCCTCCAGCAGTGCGGTAATCATCAATTGCAATTCTTGCTCAGGGGCAATTTTATGATCATCAATTAAAGGTTGCTTTATTTCCGGCAAATATAAACACCTTTCCCTTAATTTGAGGAATATAATGTCTTTCTAAAAAAGGCCGCATCAATACGAAACGTGTCCTCAGTAAGATCGGGGTTAAGATCAATCTTTTTGAAGGTAATAGTTTGGCACAGATGATCCTGTTCGTCATAAACCTGAATCTTAACCGGCAGCAAAGTCCGTTTTTCCAGCCATACTTTCTCCCAGGCATACCCCCGGGATACAGTCTGGGGAAATATCTTCAAAAGATAGTATGATCTCTTATCCTGCTTCTCTATACCCAGCAGTTCCACTTCGCGCGCCTTGGCCAATTGCTCCAGAAAAGAAGTGAGCAGGAATGGTGAGGCTGACATGTTACCATTTGACAAGGGGTTTAGCAGATAATAATCTTCAACCTCGGGACTGTAAATCCAGCGCCTTTCCCCATCAGAAATAAACACCTGCGTCGGAGAACCTTCCCCAATATAAGAAGTAAAGACTTCTACGCGATAGCGTGCAGGAGCAAGAAACCAGGTTTGCACAAAGTAACGCCGTGCTTCAATGCCCTCCGGGATTATTTCAAGAGAACTGTAATAGCTTTTTAGTCGTGTCCCGTTACGCAAAGCCCGCTCCACGATCTTTTCCCCGTCCATGCGGTAGTTATAGATATAATGGTAACCACCGGCAACTACCCCAAAAAATACCAGCAACAAAATCACCCAGCGGAAGCGGTTAAAAAGCCTTTTCATTTCTTTACCATCTCCAAAGGGATGAAATGTATTCATTCTATTGATATACAGGCAGGGGTGGAATTATAACCAAATACAAGAAGCAAGATGCAAGAAATAAGAAACAGGAGGAAAGGAAATCAGATAGATAGCAGGTAGATGGTAGATGGTAGGTAGGTTGGGGAGCAAAGCAGTAGGGGCGGTGGCAACCGCCTCTAGATTGCCCTACCACCTACCGCCTGCCTAACTACCCAACTAATCCTCTGTCAACTGCCTGATAATGTCCTGACGGGTAACGATGCCGACGAGTTTATTATCGGCATTCACGACGGGAACGCGGTTGACTTCTTTTTTTGTCATGAGAGTGGCAATCTGCTCCAGCGGAGCGTCCTCATTTACCGTAAAAACCTTGCGGGACATTATTTCCCCCACAGTCAGGGCGATGGTTTTTTTCAACTCCTCAAAGAAACGTTTCTGGCTTTCGAGAAAAATAACACCCCCCAGGACTTCGCTGAACGCAGGTGCTTTCACTTCTTTTTCGCGGATCACCAGATCTCCTTCACTGATGATTCCCACTACCCTCTTTTCTTCATCCACCACCGGTAAACCACTGATCTGATGTTCAAGCAGGAGACGTGCCACCTGCTCCACTACATCACCGGGGCTAACAGTAATTACGTTTTTCGTCATGATCTGACCGGCATTTTTTTTCATTCTATTCATCCTTTCGAGATGCATTATAAATATTTATTGTAACAACTCAGCACTCTTAAAAATAGCACAAAGGGGTTCAGGATTACCTGTGAGTAACCGTTCAGGCTTTATCAAAAGGCTTTGCCGGAACGGGGTTTCCACATGCTACGTGTTTGAGCGCAGCGAGTTTAGCATGTGTGCCGGGTCGGCAAAGGTAACCCTGTATCTTTAACTTGAGACTGCGGTTTCGAACAGGTATCCTGAACCCCGCTGCAAATTATACCTGAGTAATAGTAAGATATTCTCCCGGCCGGTGCGGAACCAGGGTCACTATCTGTTGGAAAGCGGCGGGAATAAAGGATAAAACATCACCAGCTGTATGCCCCCGCAGGCCACTGTGCGCTACCATCAGGTCGGCGGACAGGCCGTGCAGGTAGACGCCGGCAACAGCCGCCTCGTGCGGTAACAGGCCTTGGACCAGCAGGGCGGCAATTATTCCGGTCAATAAATCTCCACTGCCGGCAGTTGCCAGGGCGGCATTTCCGGTGGGGTTGATAAATAGTTCACCTGTGGGCAGGGCTACCACTGTATGAGCACCCTTGAGCACGATGACGCAATCCCACTCCATTGCCTTTGCAGCGGCCAGTTCCCACCTTTGCCTTTGTAGTGTCTCCACATCCATCCCCAATAAACGGGCCATCTCCCCGGGATGGGGCGTTAAAACCAGGGGTGGCTTATTCTCCCACTGCAACAGGGATGGATTTCGAGCCAAAGCTCCCAGCGCGCCCGCGTCTATAACAAGGGGTAAACGGAGTTCTTTTATGAGCTGGTGTAAAAGAGCCAGGGTGGAATGTCCGGGGTCCATACCCGGCCCCACTGCCAGGGCCTGGCAGGAACATGATTCTTCCTGAATACGGGGGAATCCGGCGGCATCCAGGTTGCCCTCTCCATCACCGGGCAGTTCGCGCACGATCACCTCTTTTAATTTATTTTCCAATACAGGGCGCAGTTCCGGTGCGGCACCGAGATAAACCAGGCCGGCACCACCTCGCAGTGCCGCCTCCGCTGCCAGGACAGCTGCACCGCTCATTCCCGGTGAGCCGGCTAAAAGCAGCAGGCGCCCATAAGTTCCCTTGTTGCTCTGCTGCGGGCGGGCAGGCAGCAAAGCCTGCACTGACTGTCCCGTGATCAATTGTTCAGACGCAGCATATCCTTCAAGCAATTGCTCCGGAATCCCAATATCAGCCACCACGACCCGGCCTGCGGATGCCGCTCCCGGATAAAGGAGCAACCCCCGTTTTGGCAGGGCAAAAGTGACAGTATGTCGTGCCTTTACGGCGACGCCCATGATTTCTCCACTATCCGCGCAGACCCCGGAAGGTATGTCCACCGCCAGGACTGGCGCAGGGCTTTCATTAATGGCCCGGATCAGTGTGGCAAAGCTTGCGCTCACTTCACTTTTCAGTCCCGTGCCGAGCAGGGCGTCCACGATAAGGTCCTCTTCCCCCAGATTTTTTAATATTTTCAGGGGGTCCTCTTCTGTTACCAGGTGAACGGGAATTCCCTGCTTTAACAAAA
>SKTJ01000127.1 GCA_007122565.1 Syntrophomonadaceae bacterium
CTGATGCCGCAAGTACCGGCAGACGGAGCCGGACTAAATCCCCTTTTGCAGGATCCGTGGATGGTTATTCATCCCCCCATCGTTTTTATCGGTTATGCCCTCCTGTTTGTGCCGTGTGCCCTGGCCCTTGCCGGTTTGTGGCGCCGCGATTATCATGGCTGGGTCTTAAGGGCATTGCCCTGGGCCCTGGTTGGATGGGCAACGCTGGGGGCTGGAATTTTTGTGGGTGGCTACTGGGCCTACAGGGTATTGGGCTGGGGAGGTTACTGGAGCTGGGATCCGGTGGAAAATGCATCCCTTGTGCCATGGTTGATTGCAGGGGCCATGATCCATGGTTATCTTGTGCAAAAAAGACGCCAAACACTGGCCCGTACTAATATTTTTCTCTCCATTATTACCTTTGTTTTCATCCTTTATGCCACCTTTCTCACGCGCAGCGGTGTTTTGGCTGATTTTTCAGTTCATTCTTTTGCCGAAACCCCCCTTACCAGCTATTTGGTTGCTTTCATCTTATTTTTCCTGGGCGTCGGACTTATTTTATTTTTTCTCCGCTACGGGGAGATACCTCCAGGCCAAAACGGAAAAGGGATCAGCAGAAATAACTTTATTGTATACGGCGTAACTGTACTTGTGGCCTCAGCTTTGCTCATCAGTCTGGGCACCTCGTCGCCTGTCATAACAGCCCTCTTTGGAGAACCAAGCAGTGTGGACCAATCTTTCTATACCATGACTAATACCCCCGTGGCCATTATTCTCTCCCTGCTTTTAGCAGCCATTCCTTTTTTGAGCTGGAGGCAGGAGTCACCCCGTGATATTTTACAGCGGGCCCTGCCATTCATGATTGGTGCTGTTGTGGGTACAGCAGGCGGCGCAATTATGGGGGTCTTATCCCCTGTGAGTCTTTTGTTTATTACTGCAGCCGTGTTTGCATTACTGTCATCAGGTTTTGAGTTATACCAGTGTTTACGCAGCAGAGGTATAAAATTCAGCGGTGGTCATTTAGCCCATACAGGCGTGGCTTTGGCGTTAATCGGAATTATCGCTTCCATGGGTTATTCCCAGAGTGAAATTTTAACCTTAGCCCAGGGAGCGCAGCAGCGGGCCATGGGCTACACATTAAAGTACGAAGAGAAAGTATATGATGCAGAAAAAGACCAGGATATATATGAAATAAGTATCCATGATGGTAAAAGATCATTTACAGCCACCCCCCGCATGTACTTTGCCGGCCGTGAGCCAAGGTTGATGCGTGAACCGTTTGTGAAAAGGTACTTGTGGGGTGACCTCTATATTAGCCCCATCGAGGTGCAACAGGAAAAACCGGGCATGGTACTTGGATTTACTGCCGGGGAAACACGGATAGTGCGGGGCATTGAAGTTACTTTTCTTGGGTTTGGTACGCCTGAACACGGTGATGAATTGACAGATGATGTAATTACAGTGGAAGCTTTGTTGGAAGTTAGAGCAGGAGCTGAAAGTATCCCCATTACACCTCAATTTCGTACTGTTGGTGAAGCCCGTTTCGATGAACCTGCTCTCATGCCTGATGGTGGTGAAGTTATCCTCGATTGTGTCCACCCGGAGGAGGGGTTGGCCCATGTACGCTTTACATCCCCGTTTGACGCTCAGGCAGCAAGGGAAGTTCTGGTCCTGGACATCAGCTCTAATCCGTTAATACCGGTGCTTGCCCTGGGAACTGTTTTGATAACATTAGGAACTGGTATTGCGGCATGGAGACGTTTTTCGAAAAAAAGAAAGGTTGACCCCGATGAAGTTTAAAATGGAGCGGCTGGCCAAGGCTTATAGCGGTCGTACTATCTTTAAGGATTTGTCCTACCAGTTTACCCCCGGCAAGTCCTATATGATAGCCGGGGCCAACGGTTCGGGGAAGTCCACGTTGTTACGTATCCTCGGTGGGTTGATTCGTCCCACTGCAGGTAAAATAACTATGGAAATACATGGAAGGGCCCTTGAGCATCCCCATGAAAGGGGACAATATCTGGGTTATATTTCACCTGACCTTAATCTTTATGACCAGCTGACTGCTTTTGAAAACCTGTCTTTTTTTGCATCCCTTAAGGGGGTAGATTTAAGCAGAGATCATATTATTGCCCTTTTGGCGGAGGTGCAACTTAAAGAAAACACAGAGCAAAAGGTGGCTGCCTTTTCCACAGGGATGAAGCAGCGTCTAAAACTCGCGTATGCACTGTTACACCAACCGCTGATTCTGCTCCTGGATGAACCTACAACCAACCTTGACCACCGGGGTAAGGAGATGGTCGAAAGAATAATAATAAGACAACGGGAAAAGGGGATCGTGGTCATTGCTTCTAACGAACCGGAGGAGGTGGAAAAATATGGGGAGGGGATCATCAGCCTGGATGCGCAGCCTGTGGGCGCTGGTACGTAAAGATCTTGTTGAAGAATTTAGGACACGCTATGCGTTTAACTCCCTGCTCATGTTTGCAGTTACCACCCTGGTGATGGTTAGTTTTGCTGTGGGGATTTATGCTCTTGATCCCGGTTTGCATGCTGCTTTTATCTGGATCATCATTTTTTTTTCAGCCATGTCCGGGGTGGGAAGGAGCTTTGTTAAAGAAGAAGAAAAAGGGACGGCACATGCCCTCCGGTTAAGCGCCCCGCCTGAGATTATTTACCTGGGTAAATTACTGTTTAACTTATTGCTTGTAGGTGTGCTAACAGTTCTCATTCTTCCTTTATATTATATTCTGATGGCTCCGCCACCTACCAATACGGGCCTCCTCATTACAGTGGCTTTCCTGGGTGTATTCTGCCTGGCAAGTGCCACAACTATTTTATCTGCCATCGTTTCCCGGGCAGGAGGCAGCAATACCCTGCTTCCCATTCTATCCTTTCCGGTGCTCCTGCCTGTGCTTGTTACAGCCATCAGCGCCACGCAAAGTGCTTTGCAGCAAGTGCCATGGGCTGAAGCATTATCGGAGCTCCAATTTCTTTTTTCGTACGGAGTAGTTATCACCATCGCCTCGTTACTATTATTCGCCTATGTCTGGAATGATTAATTTAGTTGGACAGTTAGACGGTTGGATAGTTGGACAGGAAAAAGCAAAGCTGCCCCCAGCCGCCCGCAGATATGCTATCAAGGTTTTTTGAATGGAGGAGTAGTATGATTTGGAAAATTAGTTTGGGGCTTTGGATGTTTATGGTGATTTTTGCAGCCTTTCTTTATGTTCCACCAGCCATGGGGCTTGGGGACCTCTCCCGCATTATCTTTTTTCACGTTCCCCTAGCCTGGGTAGGGGTTTTGGCTTATCTGGTCTCCATGCTGAACGGGGTGCGCTATTTACGCCAACCGAAAATGATTTTTGACCAACAGGCGGCTTTCAATGCAGAGATAGGGTTTGCCTTTACCTTGCTGGCAACAATCACAGGAGCTATCTTTGCCCGTAATACCTGGGGGATGTACTGGAACTGGGATCCAC
>SKTJ01000187.1 GCA_007122565.1 Syntrophomonadaceae bacterium
AATTTCAATCCTGTCAAACCAGGTCCAGTGATCATGGTACCAACCTGTCCCGGTGGACATATAGAACCAGGGATACTTGGCATCTTCAAAAGCCTGTACCCATTCTTTGCCGGCGTCACTTCCGGCCAGCGCGCCAAGGGCGTCGTCCAGCATTGCACTGTTTTTGATAGTATCCTGGACTCCCAGTTTAATCGCCAGTTTAGCCAGTGCCCTGAGGTTTTCATCAGGCTTAAACAGAATAACGTCAACACCGCCCACCATTTTGGCAAGGGTGCGATCGTCCATGCCGGGGAAAACTTTCTTGCAGAAATCGGCCAGGATTACATAGGCGGCATATCCCAGGTTCAAAAATTCAAAGTGATACTGCCACGCTTCCAGGCCGTAGTTAATCAGCTCGTTATACTTACGTACAAGTTCAAAACCGCTGCTCTTACCCTTCCCTTCAAAAACTACCGATTCGTCCTCCAGTTCGGGAAGATCTTTGATCTCCATATCTTCCACAGTCTTAATCAGTCCGGTGACTTTACTTTTCCACTTTTCGTAAAGCTCATCCCAGTTTTGGTAGTAGTAACCGGCCCGCTTCATGAATTCAGCCACCCGTTGTTCAATTTCTGCCGGATCCTCTACGCCCACCGGCGATATGTAGAGGTAACCGTTCAGAATGCGGTGGTCAATACCCATGGAGGCGGGGATGGAAAAGATACGGCTGTTGTTTTGCGAAAGAGCCATATACCATGCTTCGTCCCAGATTAGATCAAAGGGATACATGGGTTCAGGGTAATGGAGCCCGTCATAATACCAGAACTGCTTGTTTTCATGCGCTTCCATTTCCTTGTCTTCAGTGGTAAAGGTGTAGTAGTAAGGATACATGCGTTCCCATCCTTCGGTTCCTGGCACAGCGGGCACATCATGCGGACTTGAAAAACCTCGTTTTTCGCTCATCCTTTTTCCCCCTTCATTTTTTAAAATTACTGCATGCTCCACCTGAATCAACAACGGACAGATGACGGAAAGCTTACGGGTAGCTTTATGTTAAAAGGGTTTCCCCTCAAAGCTCCATATTAATCAAACCTGAACGACCGACTGGAGGTATTATGTATATGAACAGTCAATGTTAGTTAGTCGCATGGCAAGTTGCAATTGCAAACTTATCTCCGGTTCCTTTAAATTCAATCCGGTGATCTCCTGGATTCTGCGCAGCCTGTACTTCATGGTGCTCGGGTTCAGGAACCCCTTGCGTGATGCTTTTAAAACATTACTGTTATACTTATAGAAAAGATTTAATGTATTGACCAGCTGTGTTTTATGTTTTTGATCATACTCAATCAGGGGTCCGATGGTCCTCTTGGCAAACTCAGCAAAGTTCTCAGGATTAATTTCGATCAGGGAAAAGACACCTAAGTTGTCATAGGAGACAACTTTGTTTTTTAAGTTCAGGACTTTCATAATATTCAGTGATGCAATAGCATTACGGTAGGATGTGACACAATCTGCCAATTTATCGCAGAACGTACCAAGGGCTACCCACCAGGTTCCTTCCTCGATTAAAAAGGACAACCGCTCCTTTAAGGATTCAACCAGAGGCTTAACACCATCCTCTTTGTCCTTATGATTAAGGGAGACCATAATTAAAATGTGGTTGTTTTTCGTAATAACAATGTCATTGGGAAACGAATCCACACAGAATTCCCGGATTTCCTGGTATATCTCCGGCCTGCTCTTATCAGTCCGTCCCGGCTCAACTTCAACTGTAATTACCTGAAATATCTTTTTTAAGTTAAAGCCAAGTTCCAGGGCGCGGTGATGCATCCATTCCTCAGATTCGTAATTTCTCTCCAGCACGTGCTCGAGAAAGTTTTCTTTTAAACGCTTGGTTTGCTCAACTGCAGCTCTTTGTTTTAACATTTCCAGCGCTATGATTGTAGCCCCCTGTTCCATGGCTACCTTGTCCAACTGTTTTAATTTTCGGTGCGTCAGCACGGTAGTAATTAAACCCATAAATTGCTGCCCCGCCACAATGGGAACAAGATATTGGGTTGTATTAAGAGCGGGGAAGATTTCCACAGGTTTTCTTTCCTGAAAAAGTTCATAGTCCTGACCGATGTAATCTTTATTTTCAAGTAATTCTTTACCACTCACAAATCGCGCTGTGGTGTTGTGCATCGTTGTTGCTTTTATATTAAAATTATGATCCTCCACCTGAACCGGAGAACCGATAAAGGCCGTCAGTGTGTCACAGATGGCTTCAATTCCCTTACCTCTTAAGACCAGCCCTGTTAACTGATTATGCATTTCCAAGGATTTTTCCAAAATAACATGTTGTTTCCTTAATATTTCATTTACATGCTCCAATTCATTAACCTTTATCTGCAGTTCTTTATCGATTTTTTCATAAAGTCTGGAATTTTCCAGGGCGATGCCAAGCTGGGAACCTAAAATCATCAACAGTTCCTGATCATCCTGGGTAAAAGATGCTTCCTCATTTTTGTTAGCCATGAGCAGCGCACCGATAATCTTATTGTTGGCATAAAGGGGTATCCCTAACAGATTCCTTTTAATGGTATAGAAACCATAAAGATCATCGGGGGTGTAATGGCCGGAATTCCTGTTAATTACCTCTCCTTTTTGCAGGATTATTTCGATAGCCCCCAGGGGCTTTTGCACTATCTCTTCAATTAATTCCTCTTTTGTCTCATCAGAGAAAGTATAGTGTTTGAAAATCTTCAAACCATTATCTTTTATTTCTTCCAGTGCCAGTAAACCCGCTTCGGCAGAGACTAATTTTTTCGCATATTTAATTATTTTTAAGGGCAGGCTTTCAGAATCTAATTGGGAGTTTAGAATTACTGAAGCCTCATTTAAGATACGCCATTGCACTACCCGTTTTCTTTCTTTAAGCAGTTCCAGCCGCAATTTTTCAGGTGAAATTTCCTCCCCGGACGCAAAAATATCCCTGTCCCCTTCCCCTTCCGGCCCGGGACAACTGGCATGAGAATTTACGGGTTCTGGAAAGTTTATAATCCTGTTTTGCTTCATAGTCGATCCTTTCCCGCAATTTTGCTAATAAGAATGCAAAACAAACAAGTATTTTTAGTTATAATATTTGAAATTGTTTTATTATATCATTAACTTACCTTAACTCCTTGCTAGTGTCAATAACTAAATTAGGGGAAATGTTATCCATTTTGTTTAGCCACTTTGGACAAATATACAGGGACACTCCCTTGAGCAGGAAATTTATAAAAATATTTGTTTGATCCATATAAATCCCCCATATGTTTCCCGTCCAGGTTAACGAAATATACACATTTGTCCAAAGTGGTCAAATTTAGTCCATAAATTTTGCACCAAATTAGTTATTGACATACCAGAAGTGCTAGGATATGTTTAGTCTAAACAGTTAGAATCTTTTTCATATGCTGACAATAAAGGTTTTTTAGCATTGCTCC
>SKTJ01000183.1 GCA_007122565.1 Syntrophomonadaceae bacterium
TTAATCGGCAATGCTCTTCAGCACCGGCAACCCCACTACCACCACGCTCCGTGCCCGGGGCAAAAAATTCAGGGGATGGTGTCCGGGGGGTGCCCCCGCAAAACGCCCCGCCGGGGCCACACCAAAAAGGCGGGCCCCCTCCAGGCGGGCAATCCGGCTAAGCTTGCGCTTCATATCCTTAACCATAAATATAACTCCTTTCTCTAATGGGGTCAGGCTTGAATTATTTACTTATTAAAACAATGATTTTGGAAAAGTAACTTGGATGGTATGAATAAGTAAATAATTCAAGCCTGACCCCATCTAATTCGACATTTTTAACAGTATCCCTTTCTTTGCACATCCTGCCACAAATTTACATCAGGTTATATGAAGGGGCAGGGATTTAGCGGCAGGTATTTGCCTGCCGTAATGGAATTAACTTATAATGGTTTTAAAATAAATGTAGGTGACAATAAAATGCTCTTTACCTTCCCTGATGGAACAAGTAAGTCAAATGGGAAACAAGCCGTAACCGTGGTGGTTGCCTGGCTGGTAATTATAGCGCTGGGATACTATTCGGTAACTTTGATTTTACCCGGGGAAAGCAATAATCCGACACCTTCACAAGTTGAAACCCAAACAAATTTGACATACCAACAGCAAAGCAACCAAGCAATATCCGCGCTACCAATAGAAGAACCGGAGCCTGATTCAACAGATACCCTTTACAACAGAATTAGGGATACCCTCGTCAACGTTGAAACAGACCTCAGTATTGCTTCTTTTCCCGAGCATGAATCCAGCGAGGAGGTATTTGCTCTGGTGCGAAGGGTGGTAATGGAAAATCCGGAGATACTTTATTATGAAGGATGCACTTATCGGAGCGACGGATACCTGCAGTTTAACTACAAATATGACAGGGAAACCAGCCTTGATCACCTGCAGCAGGTGCGGCGCAAAGCGGAGCAGATTATTAATGCAGTAATCATTCCCGGCATGTCTGACTTTGAAAAGATACTGGGGTTACATGACTATATTGTAGAAAATGCAAGTTATGACACGGCTATTCATCTGGTGGGGGAAGTCCCGCCCGAATCCCATTCTGCTTACGGCGTTCTGATACGGGGCACGGGTGTGTGTGAAAGCTATGCCAAGGCATTAAAACTGCTCCTGAACCGGCTGAACATTGAGTCCATCCTGGTGAGCGGCATTGCAGACGGCGAAGCCCACGCCTGGAACATGGTCAAAATCGGAGGCGACTATTACCACCTGGATGCTACCTGGAATGATCCGGTAATGAAAGACGGCACGGATGTCCTAAGGCACGATTATTTTAACATAACGGACGCAGAAATCAGCGCCACCCATACCTGGGACAGGCATGCATACCCGGCCTGCACAGCCACCACCTATAACTACCACCATTACCACGGCTGGATAGCCCACAGTTACGCAGATTTTTATGCTGCGATCAAAGAGGCTATCTTAAACAGGGAAGCATCCCTGGAGCTCAAAATACTTGACTACAACTCCGTTACCTACGATGTCTCCACTACCGTCAACAAAGTATTAAAAGATAACCCAGGCCTCCTGGGCGGCTCCCTGTCATGGAGTCATATACCTGTCAAAAATGAAAAAATCGGGGTTGTCCAAATCAACTTCAAATGGGGTCAGGCTTGAATTATTTACTTATTCACAGTGATTTTATATAAGTAATTTGGATGATATAGAATAAGTAAATAATTCAAGCCTGACCCCATTATCACATATTTTGATTGTAAAGAGTTATTAATACAATCTCAGGCCGGTTATTAATCCGCACCGGCAGTGTGCTTTCTCCCAGGCCGCCACTTATCACCAGGGTGCTTAAGCCGGAGGAGTACAGCCCATAATCAAACTGGGGGAACAAGCCTTTTCCCGGCACAAAAATCGCCCCCAGAATCGGCAGCCGCACTTGTCCCCCATGGGTGTGGCCTGCCATTACCAGGTCAACCCCGGCTCGCATGGCAGACGGATAAATATCCGGCGCATGAGCCAGCAACAACCGCGGTGTAGTATCTTCGGTTCCTTCCAGGGCCTGATCCAGGTTATCCTTCTTCAGGAACGGATCATCCACGCCGGCAATCCATATGTGTTTGCCGCTCATTATGTATTTGTAATTTGCATTCTCTAATATTTGAACCCCTTCCGCCAAAAGGGGTTCCTTAATTTCGTAGTTGGTCCACCATTCATGATTTCCGGGAACAAAAAATACTGGTTTTTGCGGCAACCCCCTGAGTAAGTTGATCGCCGGGTCAATCTGCTGTTTATCCTTATCCACCAAATCCCCCGTTATGGCGACCATATCAAACTCATAGTGGTTTATTAAGTCAAGTAAACGTTCCTGCCCGGACCCGTATTCTTTGTTGTGCAGATCCGTAAAATGCAGGATTGTAAAACCGTCAAATGGGGAAGGCAGATTCCTTACCGGGACATCGTATTTTGTTACGGCAACCGACTTCACTTGATAATACAGGTAAGCCATACCTGCCAGTGTGCCGCCAATCAGAAAAGCACGCCGTGAACCCCTACCTCTCGCCAATTGAATCCTTCCCTTCTCAAAATGTTTTTCGCAAGTGCCCCCTCCTTAGTTTATCACTGTAGCCCATTCTTAATTACTTTCTTGACGCTGTTATTGTAATTGGCCATAATATACTAAAGGAGAACAGATATGGAACTTTTCTTCAGCTTGCTAATCGGTATCGGCTTAAGCGCCACATCAGGCTTTCGCCTTTTCCTGCCTTTCCTGGTTATAAGCGCAGCTTCTTTAACGGGCCACCTGGAGTTGTCCCCGGCATTTGCATGGATCAGTACATACCCGGCGCTCACGGTATTTGCCGTGGCCGCGCTGGTGGAAGCCCTGTCCTACTTCTTTCCCTATGTTGACAATCTTCTCAGCACCATCAGCATACCCTTTGCCGTAATTGCCGGAACAGTAATCACCGCTTCCGTTATTGTGGACATGGGTCCCTTGCTTACCTGGTCGCTGGCCATTATCGCCGGTGGCGGGGCCTCATTAACCACGAAAACTACCAGCGCACTGCTTCACACAGGATCCACGGCCGTCTCCGGGGGAACGGCTAACCCGGTGCTTTCCGCCGTAGAGACAGGTTACTCCGTGGTCATGGCCATCGTTTCCATTTTTGCGCCAGTATTAATAATTATTCTTTTTGGCTTTATTATCTGGATAGGTGTGAGGGTTTTGCGTAAAAGAAAAAGGGACATCTAATTAAACCCCACTCCGAACATAGCTTGTCTTATGAACGCTCCTCTGTTTTTTTTTGTTCTTGTAGCTTCATGTATTGGTTTATTTTTTCGTCCAACAATCTGGATTTAGCCAACATTTGGGCACTATTAAGAGGCTTATTGTCGGCATGAAGAGACTCCAGCATTTTTTTCAAATTAACAATCTCCAAATTCAA
>SKTJ01000263.1 GCA_007122565.1 Syntrophomonadaceae bacterium
CACCCACCCCCTGAGATCCACCTCTCCTCTTAAGGAAAAAACCCACCTTGCAGTTGTTTAAGGTGGGTTTTGTTTAAACAAAAAGAAAAGAGTGGAAAACGTGCCCGGCGGCTTGCATTATTATTACCGAAGGTGAAACCTTTGAGAATATTAGCGATAGAACTGTCCCCTGCTTTACGATGATGCATGTGCAATAAGACAATGGCTGAGCAGATGCCATTTTTTAATTTGGCAAACTTCAAGCCGGTTGGTCAACCTGCGCTTCTTCTCTGTTCCCATTTGCGCACGGGATGCCTGTGCCATGTTCTATATTCTTCAAATTCCTCCGGGGTTAAAAAAAGATTGCTCCACATGTACACAACCGGGGCAGGAAGGGTCCTGTTTCCAGTCACATCTTCTCTGAATACCGAGGATATGGTTTCAGTGCCATAAAGCTGAAAGAGAGTTTTAATTTGTTCCAGCGAGCCCCTGGAAAGTACGGGTGCAGGATCGGCCTGTTGCCAATCCAGCGAGAAAAACAAACAACTTGGCCCGGACCCTACCGGTACCGGGGCTGGACCCTCGGTCTTGGCCCTGAACCCTACCGGTACCGGGGAATGTTCAGCAGTTCATCCACGGTCACGAAGGTGTACCCCTGCATGCGCAGGGTTTCGATCAGCTCGGGCAGAGCATCCACGGTGGCCTGCCGGCACGAGCCGCCTCCCGCCGAGTGAAACAGCATGATAGCACCTTCCCGAACATCTTTCAGGGTATTGACCAGAATGGGGTCCACCTCCTGGTCCCGCCAGTCCACGGAGTCCACGGACCAGTTCACCACATAATAGTCCAGCCCGACCAACTGGTTCAGCACCTCTGTGTTTACAGCACCGTAGGGGGGCCGCATCAAATAAGGCCGAAGGCCTGTGGCTTTCACCAGGGCATCCCGGGTCCTTTTCATTTCCACCGTTATGTCATGGCCTGTTAATCGACGGAAATCCGGATGGGACCAGCTGTGACTGCCAATAAGATGACCTTCAGCGGCAATCCGCCCGGTCACTTGGGGATGCTTGTCCACCTCCTGACCGATTAAAAAGAAAGTGGCCGGCACATTGTATTCTTTCAACACATCCAGCACCTGGGGCGTGTAAACTTCATCGGGCCCGTCGTCAAAGGTAATGGCAATCCTATTATCATGAGCGGGCCCCTTCAGGAAAAAGCGGCCGCTGAACATGTTGACCAGCTGGGAAATACTTGGCTGTCGGGGCTGGTCTAAAGGGGGTGCGGGCGTCGGTGTCACATCGGGTATGCCCAAGTCTCGCTCAGGCTGCTCCGGATCGGGCACTTGGGAATCAGGCACCTTAATTTCCGGCTCCTGAACCGACGGTCTGGGCACAATGAGCAACTGCCCGGGATGAATCCGATCCGGTTGGCGCAGGTATGCATTCATTCTCAAAAGTTCCTGCAGGGATATATCGTATTGATTGGCGATAAGGTAGAGGTTTTCGCCCGGTGCCACCCGGTGTACCTGAGCGGCACTTCCCAAAAACGGCACGGCGAAAATACCTGTAATCAGCGCCAGGATAATAAGTGCTTTCCAGGTTCTTTTCATGTCTTTCAACCTCCCTTGTATTCATAGCACGTCTATCTACAAATAGAACAAAAAATACCGTTTATATGATCATAAGCCATCCCTTGTCCTCTTTCTACCGGTAGTTACTGGAAGGCCTCGCCCGCGCGCCGCTGCAGTTTCCCGGTTATTCAACATGAGAAATAAAAGGGTGGACCCGAAAGCCGCCCGTCATCGCCATTAACTTAGGATTGGCATTCCATCGAAGCACCGGAACGGTGGTAGATGTTGACAGGATACTACGGGTGCCCTAAGGAGGACAGGACGATCCGCAGGGGCGATCCGCAGGGGCGATCCGCAGACGGCGATCCGCAGGGACGGTTCTTGCGGTTGAATACATATTTCATAAAAGTTATAATATATTAGAGGTGATAAATAATGCCAAGAGCGGCAAGAGAAAAAAGCAATACCGGTATTTACCATGTCATTTTAAGGGGGCACAACCGTCAGGTTATATTTAAAGATGAAGAGGACGCCACCCGGTTTTTACATACGCTGAAAAAATATCAAGAACCGGGGGATTACCTGGTATATGCCTACTGTTTGATGTCAAACCATCTCCACTTGCTATTAAAAGAAGAAAAAGAAGAATTAGGGATAATAATGAGGCGTGTAGGGGCCAGTTATGTATATTGGTATAACTGGAAATATGAACGGTGCGGGCACTTATTTCAAGACCGGTTTAAAAGTGAAGCTGTAGAGGATGATCAATATTTTTTAACGGTTCTTAGATACATTCACCAAAACCCGGTGAAGGCAGGGCTAGTAAAAGAGCCTGGCGACTATAAGTGGAGCAGCTACAACGAATTGATTGGAAATCCCGAAATTGCCCACACGGATTACATATTGAGCTATTTTAACTCTAACCGAGAAATTGCCATTAATGAATTTAAAGCGTTTCACCATACAATTGAAAATGCTTCTTGCTTGGAGATCGATGAAAAGAAAAAATACAAAGATGACGAGGCCGAAAAAATAATAAAAAAACTATGCAACGTATCATCCTGCACAGAAATAAAAGCGGCAGAAAAGGCAGAAAGAGATATGTATTTAAAAGTGCTTAAAGAAAAAGGTATTTCAACCAGGCAGATCGCCCGCTTAACAGGAGTTGCCCGGGGTGCAATACTAAAAGCTTAATTAAAAACACTTAAAAAACTCTTAGTTAAGAAATACGCTGATCAAAGAGATGGATAAAAAAAAGAATGCAGCGATCCACGAGAACCGTCCCCCTGGATCGGCCAGTCCCCCTTGAAAAAAAGGTTTACAATCATTTCTTGCAAAGGTATAATGATGGAGGTGTAGAACTGACCAGTCAGTTATGGTAGGTCACAGGGGGGTATGGATATGGAAATAGAAAAGCATAAGGTTAGCTTGCAGCAAACGGAAAAAGCAGACTTGTCGGAAAAAGCAGGCTTAACAGAAGAAAAAGAAATAGGGAAAGCCGACGAGAAAGAAACCGAAGGAAGCGAGGCAAAAGAAGAAAAACGTAAGCGGATCATGGAGGCGGCCGTAGACATTTTTTCCGGGAAGCTGTTTCACCAGGTTAAAATGGATGAAATCGCGACTCGTGCCGGCGTGGGCAAAGGGACCCTTTACCTCTACTTTGATAGCAAGGAAGAGCTTTTTCGCCAGTCTTTTCAACACGCGGTGGATCTGTACTATACCAAGTTAAAAGAATCACTGGATAGCGAGTCTGACTCCAGGGAAAAGCTGAAAAAGCTGGTTTACCTGCACGTCAGCTTATTGCAGGAGCATTTAAAACTTATCTATTTGCTGGTGGGGCAGAGCATGGCCCCTCCCCTTATATTCCAGGAAGAGGTCTCCAAGGCCCGCA
>SKTJ01000022.1 GCA_007122565.1 Syntrophomonadaceae bacterium
ATAAAGGGTTTGTCCATTATACACCCAATGTGGGCATCTTACCCTTAAGAAAAACCCTTGCAGAGATAATTCTGCGGGATAAAAACGTAAGTTACGACCCGGAAAAGGAGATCATGGTAACGGCCGGGGGGCAGCAAGCGCTTTTTTTAACTTTCACTTCCCTGCTGAATGAGGGTGATGAAGTCTTGGTGCCGGACCCGGGATACGGTCAGTATACCTCGGGAGCCCGCCTTGCAGGTGCGGTACCGCTGCCGGTCCCCTTAATAGAAGGGCATAATTCCATGATGGATCTGGCTTATGCTCAAGACCTTGTTTCGCCGCGTACACGGATGATTGTTCTTAATTCTCCCCATAACCCCACGGGAGGGGTATTAACACGGGGGCAGATTGAGGAGGTCTGTGATTTTGCGCAAAAGCATGGCTTGATTATCGTTTCTGATGAAGCCTACGACAGGATTCTTTATGAAGGGGAGGCCCACATTAGTCCAGCTTCCCTGGATGGTATGGACAAAATTACTGTTATTTGCGGTTCCCTGTCCAAAACATATGCCATGACGGGGTGGAGGATCGGTTATATTGCAGCTCCGCCGGAACTTATCGCTGCCAGTATCAAGGTTCAGCAAAATGTTTTACTCTCAATTTGTTCCTTTGCCCAATTCGGGGCACTGGAAGCTTTAAGGGGCTCACAGGAGAGTGTGCGGAATATGGTTGGGGAGTTCGATAAAAGGCGCCAAGTCATTCTGGAGGGAATAGAAAAATGCCCCGGCCTTGAGAGCCCGGTAGCACCAATGGGCGCATTTTATTTCTTTGTCCGCTTCAATGTGCCGGAATTTACCTCGGTGCAGATGTGCGATTATCTCCTGGATAATGCGGCGGTGGCAGTAGTTCCAGGCAATACTTTTGGTGCAAACGGAGAGGGTTACCTGCGCATTTCTTTTGCAACGTCCTATGAGGATTGCTGTGAAGGGATGGAACGTATTAACAGCGCCATGCGTAAGTTGTTGGGCTAGTGTTGGGTTAGCAATGTTGGGTTAGTCAGGAAGAAGAGAGGGTGACTCAGATGCCAAAGGTTATCAGTCTTGTACCGCAGCAGCGTTTTACACAGGGCAGGATTGAAGTGCCTTCCGATTGGGACTTAATTTTCCTGCTGGAGCATGGGGAAAAGGATATTATTGAAGCCTGCAAGGGTGCAGATTACCTCCTTGTGACTGCAGCTTTTCCGCCGGTTACGGAAAGTGTCTTGCAAAATATTCCTTCTGTGCGCCTGCTACAGGTATTTGGGGCCGGTTTTGATAAAGTGAATGTGGACGCTGCCCATAAGCTTAAGCTGCCGGTAGCGAATACCCCAGGTCAAAATGCTTCTACAGTTGCTGAGTTTACGCTTGGTGTGTTGGTGTCTCTGCAGCGGAAGATGCTCAAAAGTGATCGGGAAGTAAAAGCCGGCAATCATATCCTGATCAAACAGGAACTGGTAAAAACCGGTCTGAAAGAAATAAAAGGCACACGGGTCGGGTTGGTGGGTTTAGGCACTATTGGACGGCTTGTGGCCAGGCTGCTGAACATTCTGGGTGCCAGGGTAAGCTATTATGATCCATTTCGCCTCCCAGAAAGTGATGAGGATGATTTAGGGGTTACTTACTGTTCTCTGCAGGAGCTGCTTCAGCATAATGAGGTAATCAGCCTGCATCTTCCCCTTAATAATGATACCCGTAGTATGATTGGCAAAGAAGAACTGGCATCAATGCAACCTGAGGCGCTGCTTATCAATACTTCCCGTGGTGAAGTGGTGGACCAGGTTGCCCTGGCGGAAGCGTTGGAAGATGGGGTAATCGGGGGGGCTGCTGTGGATACCTTTTTCCCCGAACCGCCACCGGCAGACCATCCTCTCTTAAACTTATCAGGGACTGCCGCCGAGCGGGTTATCTTAACCCCGCATATAGCCGGGGTAACCGCAGGCTCGTTTGCCCGCATGTTAAAAGAGGCTGTGGAAAATATTCAGCAGACGGAAGAGGGCGGAGCACCTAAATACGTGGTAAATGGTATCTTGCGGGCAAGGGCAAGACTGGCGTAATGTTAGTTTAGGTTTATAAATTACAGTGATGGGGTTTTTATATTTGACAACGGCAGCGGGGCTCAGATCCTGGTTATGCACTATCGTTGTAATTATCGGGCTGGTGGAATTTGTGCACGACAGGAGCCAGCTGCTGGTTTATGCCGGTGGCGCAGTTGCTTTCATTACTTTCCTTGTGAATCTGCCTGTTACTGCCACTTACACCCGTGTCATAGTTTTTATCCTTTGCTTAATTGGCTTGACGGCCCTCTATCATTCAGGGAACCTATCACTTGGCCTTTTAATTGTGGGGTTCATAGAAATGACCCCCCTTGTGGCACTGATGGCAGCGGTCTCCCTTTTGGGGATACCCCTGGAACTGGGACGTTATGCAGATCTTTTTCACGGTTTTTATGCCAGGACAAAGGGCCTTTACCAGACTTACCTTGTATCTTTGATAATTTCATACGTCCTATCTTTGTTCTCTTTGCTCGGTTCGGTGGCCCCTTCCTATTACCTGGTAAACCAGAACCTGAACAGACTGGGGCTTGAAAGAAACAGCCGCTTTGAGGCGACCTGTATAATCCGGGGCTATGCCATGGCGGTGATTATCAGTCCGGTGGCCGCCAATGTGGGAATAGCCATGCAGTACTCGGGACTCACTTGGCTGGAAATGGTTGGACCCGTTTTTATCCTAAGTCTTTTAGGTCTTCTGGCTGCATTTGTTGTGGAGCCAAGCTGGCGCAGTATCAGGTCTTTTGACCTTCATGAAGCTGCTTGCAGTGAAAGTCCTGATAACAAAGGCGGGCCGTGTATTACGGGAAAAAATGTTAAACGCTATGTTTCTTTTATCTCTTTATTTGCCGGTGTGATCGGGTCCATCTTTGTTTTAGGGAATGGCCTGCATTTTTCTGCATTAAACAGTATCTCTGCAGGGTGTTTCCTCGCTGTCCTTGGTTGGGGAGTTTTCAGCGGACAGTTCCGTACCCTGTTCATGCGCATCGCATCCTTTTTCAGGGGGGATATAACGAAGCTAACTGATCAGATTATCCTGTTTATTGCGGCTGGGTTTTTTACCCATTCCATGGAGCACAGCGGTGGTTTACTGCTTTTGGGAAATTTTGTGGAGGGGGCCTCCGGAAGTCTGGGGCCTGCAGTTGTTCTGGCCCTGGTTCCCGTAGTAATTTTACTACTGGCAGCTGTGGGGTTACACCCTTTCGCTTCCGCTATTATTATCGGTAAAACTATTTCCGTTTCGGCACTGTATTTTAATCCTTTGGGCCTGGCCCTGGCACTTGTAACTGGAATATCCATGTCATTTATGATATCACCGTTTTCCGTGCTTGTGCTGATGCTCTCCTCGTTTACGGGGAATTC
>SKTJ01000031.1 GCA_007122565.1 Syntrophomonadaceae bacterium
AAATGTAAATACTCAGGTAGGTTATCACAAAAAACTCTTGCCGTGAGAGTAGTTTGTATGTTATTATTGAACAGAAGTGTTACATTTATTCAATAAGTGTTATCAGTAGCATCGGAAGGGGTTTTTTTATGACAAAAAAAATGGGCTGGACGGTTCTGCTGGTTTTTCTTTTAGTAATAATGGGAAGCACTCCCGCACTGGCCCATCGTATGCTAATTGAAGTAATCGATGAAGGAGTAATTGATGAAGGAGCAATTAAGGTAAGATATGACGATGGGACCATGGCCGGAAAGGCCAGCGTTACCTTTTATAATGAAGATGGGCAAGTACTTGAAGAGGGCATTACAAACGAGGGCGGAATTTATTATTATGACTTGAACATGAAGCCTAACCGGATTGTGGCCGACGACGGTATGGGGCACCGTGCCCGTTGGGTGGCAGGACAGACAGATGCCTGGGACTATTTCCCCCGTTGGCAGAGAGCATTGTTGGGAGTTGCTATATTTTTGTTCATCGCTGCCATTTCATATTACCGGAAAAATCGAATAAAAGAATAAGGAAACCGGCAGTTAGCACTCTTTTTTTACCCACTGGGTGTTACTTATATAAAACACATGTTACGAAAGGAATGGTATTAATTAAAATGAAGAAAAAAATGGTGTTATTATTAGTGGTAACCGTACTGTGTTTTAGCCTTTTAATGGGCACTACAGCATTTGCACATGAGCTATGGATTGATGTTGAAGAAGTGCCGGAGGGAGGGGAGCTAAAAGTAGACGTCCTCTGGGGACATATCAGGGATTTCCTGGATCAGGCTAACTACGAGGACTATCAGCTTTATGTCCGCACTCCCGGCGGGCAGGTAAACCAGTTGGAATTGGAAAGAATCGGGGTCCAGGGGCGGGCCTATATTGATGCGGCTCAGCAGGGTCAGTATGTTTTTTGGGCCATACGGGAGCCGGGCACCTATACTCCGGGTGGTGGAGTTACTACGTTAAGCGTACAAAAGGCTAAAACAATATACCAGCATGGACAGGGGGCAGGCACTGCCGGTGAACCTGTGGAGATGCTTCTGGAAATCGTTCCGGAAACGGATTTAACCGCTTTTACTGGAAATGAGTTTAAAGGAACAGCATTATTTGAGGGCAACCCGGCTCCTTCCGCTGTGATCAGCGCATATGGACCGTCGGGGGAAGTCCTGGAAACTGAAACTTCAAGTGAAGGTCAATTTGAATTTAATCTTCAATCTTCAGGAATCTGGCTGGTTAAGGCCAATATAAGCAGCGTTGAAGAAGGAAATCTCGATGGCCAGGAATATGGGATGGTTAGCCGTACCACCACCTTGGTATTTGATACAGGGGGGAAAACTGCCCCATCTCAGGCGGGCTCTGTTCAAGCTTCAACCCCCACGCCAATTTTAGGCATGGTTTTACCGTTAATTATCGGTTTACTTATTGGCGGAGCTGGAACCCTCTTGCTTATAGGAAATAAAAGAAAATAAAATCAGCTGAAAATATCATAATCATCAAGAGGGTTGCAGTGTTGCCTGTGAGCAACCGTGTAATCTTTATATTGAGACCTCGGCTGTGATGTCAGGGGGACGGGTTTATTGCAATATTTACCCGTTAATCTTGAGGGTGTCTGCCGTCCCCCTGAAATTGTCAGTTAACATTTTAACGAAGTCGTAGACGCCACTTCTCAGGATCGCGAGAGGTATGTAAAATACCATAAATTACTACTGTTTCCTCCGCATACTCATAAAAGACGCTGTATGGAAACCGCCTGACCAGACCTCTACGATAGGTGTCAAAAATAGTCACGTATATGTCTGGCATCCTCAATATTGTCTGAACGAGAGCGTCAACGCAACCCAGAAATTCTTCCCCGAGTCCCGGCCTCTGGCTCTCGTACCAAGCATAAGCTTCAGCAATGTCTTGCTCAACCTCTGGTGCAATGGTCAGCTTAACGTTCATAATGGCTTCGAACTCTACGTTTAACTTCTTCCCAGCCGAGCACCGAGTCCGGGTGTTTAAGTAAATTTACTTTGCGTTGCCCTATTTCCTTTTTTTGCCACTCATGTACAGGTACTTTTTCTGGAGAGGTTGCAAGATCATCCCACAGATCCTCAACAAGTTGAAGCTTTTCCGATGGGCTCAGATCAAATATGTTTGAACTCATAAGTAGTTTCCCTCCTTGCGAACAGGTATATTAATAACCATCTTTCCGTTATTGTAATTATAACAAAAGGATTTGCATTATGCTATGCAAAAATGCAGCAAATAGGGCGCTTTGCTCCACGAGATGTAATCTTTATACTGAGACTGCGGTTGTGAACAGGTATCTAAACAAAAATAAAAGAAGTATAAGTTTGCCGTTTTGGCAGGCTTATACTTCTTATTTTAGCAGGTTAATTTTTTATGCTACTCGACTTTATCCAGGGTGATTTCTATATTGGTATAGTAAAGGGTGGTCTTGCCTTCAAACCCTGAGTCCGTGCCCACAAAAACCCAGAGGTTGCCTTCCCCGTCTGCAGTAACCTCAAGGGGCCGGTCTTTGTTGTCGAGGGTCTTCAGGGCATAGGTGTAGTCGTCGTCACTGCCTTGCTCTTTGGCCACGTTGCCGATAAGCAGGGCATTTTCTCCTTCATCATTTTGAGAACCTTTATCCACGCTCAAATGGTAATATGGGTACTCGCTGTCCCCATCTACGATCATGGGTACCGGTTCTTCCCCTGCAGCTCCCACCTTAAAGAAAACAGCTTCTCCCGGAGGCCCGCCGATACCAAAGGCGCCCCGGGGCGCGTTGGTGGCGAACTCGACAACAAAACGGGCCAGGTAAACGGCGCCCGGTTCTATCCCGTCTGCTGCAGTAAGCTTCCGCTTCACATACATAAAGACATCGTCGCTGCGGTTATTGCTGCTGATCATCAGTGCCTTGCCGGCTCTGCCCAGATCCTCAGGCCAGTCGGTGTAACCAAACTCCAATTCGTAAATATCCGCCTCGTAATTCACTGGTAAGTCAACGAAATCCCCCGTCCATCCTTCTTTCCCCTGCTCAAAGTTGAATTCCCACGAAAGCTGCCCTTCACTTCCGCCACCACCCGTACCGTTGCAGCCTGCAGCTATAAATGCCAGCATAAGCATGGGCACAAGCAGTCCGACTGAAACATAACCCCAAATACCCCGTTTCATTGTAACCTCTCCTTGTATCCTCTATTTTTGTATTCATCTGTATGACTGCCTTGAGTAAATTATGGTTCCGTAAAAATAGATTTTTGAAATTATCTGATAGAGGAAGGAATATGAATATATTTAGAGAATATTCTAAAGATAGCGCTCGAAGGAGGCGGTTATGAAGATATTTAGTGAGGATTAGGAAAAAAAGTGGCTACCATATTTGCTCAGGATATTTCCC
>SKTJ01000242.1 GCA_007122565.1 Syntrophomonadaceae bacterium
CAGGTAACCCTGCAACCCTGGATGGAGTTTGGTTCCTTGCAGCTGAATAGTTACATTTTTGTTACAAATTTTTGTTGCTGTTTCTCTTATTCTGACTACTGATTACTGACTACTATTTTTTACCCTGATCAGATATCAAGATTCCGTACGTCCAGTGCGTGCTGTTCAATGAAATTGCGTCGCGGTTCCACTTTATCACCCATCAATATAGTAAAAATATCGTTGGCCAAAATGGCATCGGACAGTTCTACCTTTAAAATGGTGCGGCTCTCACGATCAAGAGTTGTCTCCCAAAGCTGCTCCGGATTCATCTCACCGAGGCCTTTAAAATGCTGCATCGATGTGCCCTGGCGGCCGATTTTCTGCATGAAGCGATCCAGTTCTTCTTCACGATAGAGGTAATGTACCTGCTTGTTCTTTGTAATCTTATAAAGGGGAGGCTGGGCGATATAGATGTAACCGAGCGAAATAAGCGGCTCCATATAGCGAAACAAAAAAGTAAGCAACAGTGTCCGGATATGGGAACCGTCAACATCCGCGTCAGTCATGATGATAACTTTATGGTAGCGCAGTTTTTCGATGTTGAAATCGTCCCCGATCCCGGTCCCCAGTGCTGTGATCAGTGCACGAATCTCCACATTGGCAAGAATTTTGTCCAGCCGCGCTTTCTCCACGTTAAGGATTTTCCCGCGCAACGGCAGTACAGCCTGGAAATGCCTGTCCCGGCCCTGTTTGGCTGAACCACCGGCCGAATCGCCCTCAACGATGAAAATCTCACTTTCCGACGCATCTTTACTCGCACAGTCAGCCAGTTTTCCCGGCAGATGGCTGACCTCCAGGGCATTTTTACGACGGGTCAGTTCCCGGGCTTTGCGCGCCGCGTCACGGGCACGGGATGCCTGTACGGCTTTTTCACAGATCAGTTTCGCCACAGCTGGGTTTTGTTCGAAGTAATAGCCCAGTTCGCTCATCAGAATTCCTTCCACAATTCCCCGCACCTCGGCGTTACCAAGACGTGTTTTTGTCTGCCCCTCAAATTGGGGATTGAGAATTTTTACACTGATTACAGCGGTAATACTCTCCCGAATATCCTCACCCTGCAGGTTATCCTGATTATCCTTAATAATATTCAGTCGCCTTGCATATTCGTTGACCAGGCGGGTTAGGGCACTTTTAAAAGCAAGTTCGTGGGTACCGCCTTCCTGCGTGCGAATATTATTGGCAAAGGAGTAAATGACCTCGTTATAAGCAGTATGATACTGCAAGGCTATCTCCGTCCAGCAGTTCTCTTTCTCTTTTTCTATGTAAATGGGCTCGGGGGGAAATCCTTCCTTATTTTTATTTAAAAATGAGACAAAAGAACTAATCCCTCCGTCAAAAATAAAAGCATCTTTCTTTTCGGCGTCATGGCGCCGGTCTGTTAATTGGATTTTTAATCCCTTGTTCAAAAAAGCCAGTTCACGTAACCGCTGGGCAAGCAAGTTGTAATCGTACTCAATTTCATCAAAAATAGTGCCATCGGGTAAAAAAGTGATTTTTGTTCCCGTATTTGCAGACTTACCCACGCTCTTAAGGGGTGATTCGGGAATGCCCTGTTTGTACCGTTGCCGGAAAAGTTTTCCTTCCCGTTCCACCTCCACCTCCAACCAACTGGATAAGGCATTGACTACAGAGAGGCCAACGCCGTGCAAACCTCCAGCCACTTTATATCCTTCGCCGCCGAATTTTCCTCCCGCATGCAGGATTGTCAGGACAACTTCCAGGGCTGATTTTTTTTGCTGGGGATGCTCCCCCACAGGAATGCCCCGCCCGTCATCACTCACGGTGATAGAACGATCCTTATTGATAACCAAATCTATATTTTTGCCGAAGCCGGCCATAGCTTCATCAATGCTATTATCCACAACTTCGAAAATAAGGTGGTGCAGGCCCCTGCTTTCCGTGGAGCCTATATACATACTGGGACGTTTGCGTACCGCTTCCAGCCCTTCGAGAACCTGGATTTGATGCTCGTCATAAACGCCGGCAATCTTATCGTTCATCAATGTCATCCTCCTGGTACACTACTTATATCTGTTTTTTTTCAACTCTCCGCTGCAGGGTAAGAGGAAATATGGGGGAATAAAACACCTTATCTGTTGTAATAATAAAGGAGTTTTTTGATTCCTTTTCACCTTTAGTACTCTTCTCGGCGGGAAAACTCTCCAAAAACTGTACATTGGTTGAATTATCTTTAAGATCCATGTTAAATATACCCACTATTTCCTTAAGGGAAACAACGCGTGAGTTGCCGATGTGTAAAAACATTTTGTTTACCTCCTTTAATTTTATCCATGCTATCCTTTATCATTTGTTTCCCGGCGGCAGTTGTGGCAGAGTAGTTCTTTCCCATGATTAATACCGTTTGTGAAAAACAGGGAACAGCAACGGGTGCATATTTTTGCTCCCTTTTTTTTCTTCCAATGCTGCAACCGGAAAAAACTGCTAATTAAACGATCCATTCTATCCTGGTAAAAATCAGGAACAAAACAAACCATATTTTTTATTTCATCTAACTCTTTGGCACTAAGTTTTTCCATTGTTATTTTCTGTTCTTGTACGTTTGAATCCTTTTTTTCATAACGGACGGACATATTTTTTTCAATATTATTTTCCGACAATGAAAACCCCGTATTGCGAAAAATAATATTATTGATTCTCATATCACCGGAAATAGTATTGAAATCGGAAATAATTTTATCTTTTAATAAAGTAAGCTGGTAAAGCCAGACACTGTCTTCAACTTCAACAAATAATATTCCTTTTTTAATAGCCACCGGCCTTGTACATCTCTCTATATTTTTACCTGTAACGCGACGCCAGATACCTGTATAGTTAAGACTTTCTTCTTCCCCTATTAAATTTTGGCCCTTAAAGTATTGTTTAATGATCGAGCCCGCTTTTTTCATCGTACCCGACCTCCTGTATTTTACCTTGCTGCACACAAAAATGCGAGGCAATCTTTTGCCCTGCCGGTGTGCTTTCCCGGTAGTTTTGCTCGCCGGTAACTGTCATAAAAACCTGGGCCGCATCATGAAAGAGGAGCAGACACTGGCGGCGGCGTTGCTCATCTAACTCGGAAAATATATCATCAATTATAAAAAGGGGCTTTTCCATTATATCCCTGTAATATTGTACTTGCGCAGCCTTCAGGGCAATAACAGCGCTACGCTGCTGGCCATGTGAGCCAAACTTTCTCGCTTCACGTTTATCCAGTAAAAATACCAAATCATCTTTGTGCGGTCCAACCAGAGCATGTCCTCTCGCCCGCTCCTCTCCTTCCCGCGTTTTTATTTCCCGGGACATTAGTTCTGCAACATATGGAATATCACTAAAATACTCGGCGTTTACAACATTA
>SKTJ01000158.1 GCA_007122565.1 Syntrophomonadaceae bacterium
CAGTTATACCTGAAACAAGGCCCGCATTGATCGCCGCCAGGCCCATGACGATGCCCCCGCCAAGCCCAACGATCATACTGATACCGGCAGGAAAACGTATACTTGACTCTCTTAGCACCTCGAAGGCAAAGAAAGTGATTAACATTTCCAAAACCGCAGGTAAAGGCACCTGGACACGTGAGGATGCTTCAAGCTGAACCACCGACGGGGGCAGCAACTCCGGGTTAACTGAAACCATTGCCAGGTAAAAGCCGGGTAAGGTGACAGCTATAATTGTCCCTATAGCCCGGATCAGGCGCAGCATGGTGGCAATAAACGAATTGAAATAGAAATCTTCCTGGGATTGATAAAACTCGTTGGAGGTTACGGGAACGATAATATTGAAAGGAGAGCGGTCAACCATAATTGCCACTCTTCCCTCCAGCAGAGCCGCCGCCACTTTGTCCGGCCGCTCCGTTTCCTGAACCAGGGGGAATATAGTCAAACGCCGGTCGCTAATCAATTCGGCGATGTAACCACTTTCCAGAATACCGTCAATTTCTATCTGATCAAGCCGTTTATGCACTTCCTCCACAATGTCAGGATTAGCAACATCGTTTAGATAAATTACGGCAATTTCTGTTTTTGTCCTTTCTCCAATAAGTAACTTTTCTAACCGGAGATTTGGATCCTTAATATAACGCCTGATTAAACCGATGTTATCGTTGATGGTCTCGGTAAAACCTTCCCGCGGCCCTTTCATTGACTTCTCCGTTTGTGCTTCTTCCACGGCCCGGCGCGGAACCCCGGGTAAAGACACGGCAAAAATACTTTTAGCACCGGTAAGCAAAATAAGGGCATCTCCGGCAAGCAGATCGTCTACCGCCTCATGGAGATCATTAAATTCCATAACCCTGGAGGCTGAGATTATTGTTTTCAGTTTGTTGGCACTGAGGCTTACCGCACCCTGCACAAGCTGGTTTAAAGGCTCAATCACCTGCCGGCCCAGCTGATTGCTGTCAATCAATGTCTCAAAATAGATGACAACTGCAGCGGTTTTAGCTCTGCCTTCAACGCGATGTATAAAAAGGTCGTCAGGCTCGCCGATAGATTCCAGGATATCCTCTAAGTTCTCATCCATATTTTTCTTTATTGCTTTATGTTTAACAGTGCCTGAGCTTTTTTTCTCCAAGGGAACAAACCTTTTGGATGCCTTCAGAAATCTATCAAAAAACATCATAACATCCCTTTTGAGCTTGATAATATTAGTGGCAATAGTAGGGTAACCATATCTATTACTTCCATATACGTGGGATAAAATGGAGTATGGCACAGGGTGGATGCCAAGCTTTATGATACGGGCTCTCCATAAATAGGGATTACTTTTGTCCATCCCTTGGCCTTTCCATACTTCAGGAAATTATTAAACAAATTGACTTCATCTTTGAACAGTTCCAGGAAATAAGCACGCAGGCTGTCATTGCTGATGGTTTCGATCACGGAGCGCATATGCAGGTCTATTGCATCAGCCATGCCGCTGAAGATATCAGTATACATGTAATTGTCCGTAAGCGTTTCCGGATCAATAGACACCTTCATGGATGCAGGAGGCCTTTCCGGTAAAATAACAGCAAAGCTTAACGCTTTCTCCTCAAGCTGGCTTACTTGTTTGTTCAGTGATTTCAATCCTTGCTGCAGGAGCATTTTAAATTCCGGGTCGTGCACAATTTCCATATAAAATGTGGTCACTTGGACTTGATCGTACCTTTGGCTGAGATGATCCCAGAGATGAAAGGCTTCGGTAAGGGAAACCTGTTTGGATGTACTGGGGTTGGCCGTTTTATATGCGGGTGGGGGTTGTTCCCAGCCTTTTGCTTTACTATATTTATAAAGGAACTCAAAGTTCCGCAGATGGGTTTGCATATCATCTATAAAGATTTTTCTTAAGCGGTCGTTTGTGGTAGACGACCGGACTGCGCGGCTGATGGTGAAGAGTTCGGCCATCATATCCGCCAGTATTTTTCTGTAAATAAATTTATCCGTAACCTGGTTGATACTGGCTTCAAATTTTAGCTCGAGGGGAGGCCGCTGCGGAACGGGTATTTTAAATTTTGCCCCCTCCTGCTCCATGGTGCTCATGTTTTTTTTAACATCTTTCAAGAAACGGTCCAGTAAAAGGCTGAAATCCCGGTCATGCACAAAGTTTTGATAAAACTGGATGGTTTCCAGGCTGTTATACCTTATCCTTAACCAGTTCCAGATGTTGTAGGCTTCCTGGATATCAATTTGCTCTGTGCCCCCTCTGGCTCTTTTAAACAGGGATACGGGCATTATCTCAGCTCCTCGTAAGTATCGTTACCAGCTGGTTATTCTCTTTCTCTTTCTCTCTCTGTGAGGTAATTTAAATGAAATGTTGCTCCAAGAAACCATATAATAGCTACTATAGCTCTTCCTAATGGTCCCCAAAAAATATACTGCAATGTTCCTAATTGATTAAAGATAACGTCTATCCCTGCACTAACCAATGAGAATGTTACTAAATACAGCCAAAAAAGGTGCTTCTGTTTGGGCAAAAAATAGAAATAAATAAGTAATGCCGGAGCCCATGCCAGGTTTAATATAAAAGGAGAGCCTGCAAAAGAAAATGCAGTTTCTTCCCATTGAAAAAGATTTAGCAACCTGGTAAAAACCACCACAAAGATCAAACTGCCAAGATAGCCCCAAATTAAACTTAAGGCAAACAATTTTCTTATAGCTTCCCGGGGAATCAATATGGCCATAAACAAGAACATCATTAGCCCAAAGCCGAAATAATAGATGTCATGTGGTAATTGAATGTTAAGCAATTCCATACTCATGATACCGGTTCCCCGTAAATAGGGATTATTTTTGTCCATCCCTTGGCCTTTCCGTACTTCAGGAAATTATTAAACATGTTGATTTCATCTTTGAGCAGTTCATAGAAATAATCACGCAGACTGTCATTAGTGATAGTTTCAATCACAGAACGCATATGCAGGTCGATGGCCTCAATCATACCGGTGAAGATGTTGGAGTACATAAAAGCGTCCGTAAGCGTTTCCGGGTCAATCGCCACCTTCATGGAAGCGGGAGGCCTTTCCGGAAGGATTACGGCAAAATTTAACGCTTTCTGCTCAATCTCGCTCACTTGTTTGTTCAGAGATTGCAGCCCTTGCTGCAGGATCATTTTAAATTCCGGATCATGCACAATTTCCAGATAAAATGTGGTCAATTGTATTTGATCATATCTTTGGCTTAAAAGATCCCAGAGATGAAAGGCCTCTGTGAGGGAAACCTGTTTGGAAGTACTGGGATTGGCCGTTCGATAAGCGGGGGGAGGTTGTTCCCAGCCTTTTGCTTTACTGAATTTATAAAGGAGCTCAAAGTTCCGCACATG
>SKTJ01000065.1 GCA_007122565.1 Syntrophomonadaceae bacterium
AAGGGCAGTTGTCCCCGCATCAATTTCAAAGCGGACAATTTTCATTCTCCTGCTACACCTCCGTTATTACAAATTGAAAGTTTGGAAGTCGATTTCATGGCCGATAATCAAGTCTCCAACTTTCCAACCTTTTATTTTCCCAAAATATCCATTACTCCGGACATGACCGGGCCGATCTGGTCATGGATAATCAGGTCTGCAATATCGTCAAGGGATGTGGACTCCCGGTTGATGATTACCAGCCGTGCACCCGCATGCTTGGCCATCTCCGGAAAAGAGGCGGCAGGATAGACCACCAGGGACGAACCCATACAGATAAAAAGATCGCTTTTAAGGGTATGGTGGCGCGCCTGTTCCAGCACATCTTCAGAGAGGGATTGTCCAAATGAAATGGTAGCCGGTTTGAGGAACCCACCGCAACTGTGGCAATATTCCACCCCCAATCCTTCTTTCAGACGGAGGAATACTTCTTCCCAGGGATAAAGCCTGGCACAGGAAAGGCAGCGCACCTTCCACATGTTGCCATGCAGTTCCAGGACCTTTTCCGGACTGCTGCCCCCCTTCTGGTGCAGTCCGTCTATGTTCTGCGTAATAACGGTGGCAAGCCTTCCAGAGTGCTCCAGCGAAGATACAGCAAAATGCGCGGCGTTGGGCTCCGCTTCCCGGGAAAGTCTCCAGTTTTCACGATAAAAATCCCAGTAGCGTTGCCGGCTCTGCGCACTTGCCATAAAACGGGGAAAAGATAGTTCTGCCGGATCGAAGCGTTCCCACAACCCACCCGGACTGCGAAAATCAGGGATCCCCGACTCCGTACTGATGCCCGCTCCACTGAAAACCACTGCACGCCCCGGAGATCCTTCCATTAGCCAACGAGCAAGTTTATCAAGCTTCCCTCCCTCAGCACACATAAGCATCTCCTCCTTAAAGGACAGTCAAATGTCAAAAGTCGAATGTCGAAAGTCAAAGTATCCTGCTTCTTGTTTCTTGCTTCTTTTTTTCTCCTCCTGAACCTAGTGTTTTTCTTCTTCATCCTCTGGGTTGCCGGGAATAAAATCATCGGTGTCATAGGTAAATTCAACCAAACGTAACTGCATGAAAATTTCAGCCCCGCAACGCAGGGCCAGGGCAATAGCATCGCTGGGGCGGGAGTCTACAACGATAAGCTGGTCATGGTGGCGCAGGTGTAGTTCCGCATAAAAAGTGCTGTCACGGATATCGGTAACGATCACCTTTTCCAGTTCTCCCCCCAGGTTTTCGCAAAGGGACTGAAACAGGTCATGCGTAAGGGGGCGGAGAGAGGTTTTCCCTTGTAGGAAAGAGGCGATAGATTGGGCTTCAAATGGGCCAATAGAGATGGGTAACACTTTTTTTTCTTCCTTATCTGTTAAAAGAACGAGAAAACCCCCACTCTGGTCCACAGTTACCGCCTGCACTTTCATCTCGATCACTGCAACCACCTCCTTTAATCAGGCATATTTCACAAAAATGAGATGGAATTATATGCACCATTACCTGCTGTTCTGTATTATCTTACCACAAGGGCTTTCACATTAAAAGGACTGTATCTTTTTCTTAGCTGCGTAATCCCCAGAAAATAAGCGCAACCCCTGCATAAATAAAAATTGCCCGGTTAAAAGAGAGGTCGCGGGCCAGGCCTGTTAGACCTAAATACATGGCAGCGAGAAATATAATGGGCCCTAAAGAAGCGAGAAGGGCATTTATCTTTAACGCCTGTTCCAGGTTATTCAATTTATAGATTAATATAGCGGCAGTAATCTCCATACTTCCTGACAGGAGACGCAGGATCACCATACCCAACAGGGCAAGAGACATTGTACCACACCTCGTTTATTATTTTTAAAAAAATAGGCCTGCTATTAAGCTATTACGCTAAATCTATGCATATTCCGGGAAAAGCCGGTTCTTGCAACGGTCTTTTACCTAAGATGTAAAAAATAAAATTAGGGATAGAAGCAGTTTTTATGCGAAAAATAAAGTGTAAGAAAGGAGGGATTGTCTTGGCTAAAAAGCATAACAAGAGCAAACAGCAGAAGCCCAACTACAGCAAGCGGGGCATCACCAATTTTAATGCAGAGGCTGGCGCAGATCTGGATCTGGAGCAAAATTTAAAGGATAACACCTGCGTAAGTACTGATAACAGCATCTGCAAGCAAACGCCCAAGAAAAAATAAGCTTAGGGTTGGGCAAATAAATTTAAAGGGGGCCGTGGAGGCCCCCTTTTTCCCTTTTAAAAGTTATAAACTCACGCCTTATCTTCCAGTGCATCTGAGACACCAGCACTGGAAAAGGTAGCCATTTCCCTTAATATTTTCAGAGAAGCTTCAATAATATTCATGGCCAGGGCAGCTCCCGTTCCCTCTCCCAGGCGCATTTTCATATGAAGAATCGGCCTTATGCCGATAAGTTCCAGCATCAAACGGTGACCGGGCTCCTCGGATAAATGGGATGCAAACATGTAGTCCCGCAAACCGTGATGCATACGGGAGGCTACCAGCGCCGCTGCCGCGGATATAAAGCCGTCCACCACAGCAGGGACTCTGTTCACTGCACAGGCAAGGAACACTCCCACAAGGCCGGCAATTTCAAGGCCTCCGACACACGTTAATGCTTCCAACGGATCGTAGGAAGGCTTATTTTGCTTAAGCGCTCCTTCAATAGCATTAATTTTCAATTTTAAACGCTCATCATCAACACCCGTCCCCCTTCCAACAACATCCATAATGGGCACCCCGGCAAAATGAACGAGAAGCGCCGTACTGGAAGTTGTGTTTCCAATCCCCATTTCGCCCGTTCCAATTAGATCGCTTCCCTTTTTAATATAATGCTCCGCCAATTCATAGCCGTTCTTTATTGCTTCAAGAGCCTGCAATGTGGTCATGGCTGGCTCTTTTACCATATTTCTAGTTCCATAAGCCACTTTCTGTTTCCAGAGCATTGGGTGATCCGGCAGGTCTGTAGCCACCCCAACATCCATTACTACCAACTCCGCACCAACATGGCTCGATAGTACATTCATTGCCGCGCCGCCGTTTAAAAAGTTCAAAACCATCTGTGCCGTTACAGCAGATGGGTAGGCACTTACCCCTTCTTCCACCACCCCATGATCCGCAGCCATAAGTATGGCTGTTTTACGGCGAATTTCCGGTTGCTCCCTACCGGTAATCCCGGCAATGGTACGGGCAATCTCCTCCATGATTCCCAGACTTCCCGGCGGTTTAGTAAGGTCATCAAGCCGAGCTTGCGTCCGTTTCATTATCTCCCCGTCAAGGGGTTGAATCTGTCTCAGTTTCTCCTGTAAATCAAACATTTTATTCCCTCCTTTTTATATTTAAGCCCTTACGGGCAAAAATAAAAAGCCTCCGGGTTTTCACCGGAGACTTTTCCATCATCCCCATATTGTATTTAATACCTGAACAGCACTGCAGGCAGGTCTCCTGGCTCACGGGTTAAAAAGCGAAAGCCCCTTCCCATCCTTCTTCCCCGCTGGGCGAGTTAAAGAACAGTGGATTTGCTAGCACTCCCCGTTTACAGTGGCGGGACCGCACAGGTTTTTCACCTGTTTCCCTATTCTCCGCTTGTGCGGCACCTGATGCTATCCTTTATTCTTTTTATATCCAAAATATAGTCTATCTTTCCTCTCCTGTCAATAGGAAGAAGCACTATATTTGTAAAAGTTTTGTCATAAGTGGTAGGTTCTGGCTTACCAAAAATATACTTTTCACACCGCTGTCTCTCATATTTTAGTTAAGAATATTTATTCCAGACTTGAAGAAAATAAGGCTAAAGTGAGGTGTGAAGTAATGTCTGAAGAAAGAAGAGAAGATGGAACAAAGCTAGTCAGCTACGCAGCTATCCGCTACAGTGCCTGGTTGCTGGGATTGATTATAGTTCTATTCTTTATCAGTCGACATCTTTTTCCCTTTATTCAATCACTCTTCTAGAAGTCACTCTTCCAAGGCACATGGTAATGATTTGGAGTTCAGTTTGCCTATGAGGGAAAATATTGCTAATGCATTAAATACCATGTGCCAGCAATTCTACCAAATAAGCAAGTTATAGTTAACATAATATCCCGGTCGTTCCCATAAAGGAGCTGGATCTATTTTACCATAGTTGCCTGCTTCTTTATTTATGTCTACAATATCGGTTAACATAACAAATTGTTATGTTAATTTTTTTTAGGAGGTTTTTAAATTTGTCAAAACGGAAAAAAGTAATATTGATCTTCCTGGTAGTGGTGGCACTGCTCCTGCCGGGAGGTAGAGAGGCCGGTGCTTCGGCACAGAACCAGGTACATACGGTAAGGGCTGGCGAGTCAATGTGGATTATTTCCAATAATTACAACATCAGTCTGGATTCACTAATTGCCGCTAACCCCAGCGTAGTCCCTGAAAGAATATACCCGGGGCAAGGGCTCACTTTGCCCTCGGGCAGCAACGCTACTGCACTGGCATCACGGGAGGGGCGCGCTGCAACGTCACGCTGGAATTTTACACCCAACGAGATCGATCTTTTTGCCCGTCTCGTCCACTCGGAAGCAGCCGGCGAACCGTATCGGGGACTGGTGGCTGTGGCCGCTTCAGTGCTGAACCGGATGAAGAGTTCCCTTTATCCTAATACTCTCTCCGGTGTTGTATACCAGGTTACCGGGGGATATTATCAGTACAGCCCCGTGCTGGACGGACGTATCAACCAACCGGCCGGCCAACAATCTTATCAGGCAGTTAACGACGCCCTGGCAGGCTCAGATCCATCCGGCGGTGCCCTCGGTTTTTACAACCCCCGTAAAACGTCCAACCAGTGGGTACGCCAACAACCTGTTACCACCACTATCGGCAACCACGTTTTCTTCCGTTAAGAAAGAGACATTACAGATATTCCACCGGCGAGCAATCTGCGCTGCCAGTTTATAAGGGCAGCGCAGCGCTCTTTCCGGTGCTTTCATTCTTTTATTCTGACTCCTGTATTCTGACTACTGACTTCTATGCAGTTACATTAATCCTCCTTCACAAATTCTTCTTTCCCCGCACCACAGATGGGGCAAACCCACGCGTCAGGTAAAGCGTTAAAAGGTGTTCCGGCATCAATGCCTGAGACAGGATCTCCCTGCTTTTTTATCCATATAGTTCTCCTCTATATGTGGCACGTAATGTTGCAGAGGGATGTGGCACATATATTTTATTAAAAAAAGCAGCCTGATCGGCTGCTTTTTCCCTTTTCATAGCAGTAATCTGTTATTTAAGAAATGTTTTCTGTTTCTTTGCCAACTGCTCCAACAGGTAGGGATTTAAAACCTTGATATATGTCCCTTTCATACCTAGGGAACGGGACTCAATGACACCGGCGCTTTCAAACTTACGTAAAGCGTTAACAATTACAGAGCGGGTAATCCCCAGTTGGTCGGCGATTTTGCTGGCCACAAGCAAGCCTTCGTCACCATCCAGCTCTTCAAAAATATGCTCCACCGCTTCCAACTCCGAGTAAGAAAGAGTTCCGATAGCCAGTTGCACCACCGCTTTGTTGCGCGCTTCTTCCTCAATCTTTTCCGCCCGGGCCCGTAGAATTTCCATGCCCACAACGGTCGCTCCTGTTTCGGCAAGAATCAGGTCTTCCGCCTCAAAAGATTCGGCAAAGCGGGCCAGCAAAAGTGTCCCCAGTCTCTTACCACCGCCCAGGATAGGCACCACTGTGGTCAACTTGTTGGTAAAAAGGCATTTTTCCACGTCCATAAATACACAGTCAGTGGTTTTCTGCGTGAGGTTTGTTCTCGTTTCATCATCCCGCAACAGAAAATCGTTGTAGCGCTCGGGGAAATCAGCGGTTTTCAACACCTGGTTCACCATAATTTCACACTCGAACTCATCGACCAGCGCATATCCCAATACCTTGCCGTCGCGGTGCACAATATAAACATTGGCATGAATGACGTTTTTTAGGACTTCAGAAACCTCAAAAAAGTCCACCCGTTGTCCCGCCGTTTTTTGCAGGATTTTGTTAATGCGCCTGGTCTTCTCCAATAAAGGAGAGTTAATCATAACTTTCACCTCTTTCACATTATTAATCATCTATCTTAAATTAAATTAAGATCAAAGGATTGGGAATTTACAAAATATATCTACTCAAATCCTTATTTTTAACAATTTCTCTAATTTTATTCTTTACATATTCTCTGTTAATTAAAATTTTTTGATCTTCAAGCTCCGGAGCGACAAAAGATACATCCTCCAACAGCTTTTCCATAATAGTGTAAAGTCGGCGGGCTCCGATATTTTCCATCTCTTCGTTAATAAAACATGCCGTTGTGGCTATCTCATCAATGCCGTCCTCACAGAACTCCAGTTCAACTCCTTCTGTTCCAAGCAAAGCTGTATACTGCTTGGTAAGGGCGTTCTCAGGCTCCGTAAGAATACGCCGGAAATCCTCCGGAGAAAGACTCGTAAGTTCAACCCGCACGGGAAAACGCCCCTGCAACTCAGGAATGAGATCGGAGGGTTTGCTAACATGAAACGCTCCCGCAGCAATAAAAAGAATATGATCCGTTTTAACAGGCCCGTGTTTGGTCATTACCGTGGAACCCTCTACGATAGGAAGTATATCCCGCTGCACCCCCTCCCTCGAAACATCCGGTCCCGCGCCTGTCTTTTCACCGGCAACCTTATCCAGCTCGTCTAAAAATACAATCCCCGATTGCTCTGCCCGTGATACAGCTTCGGTGATAACATCATCCATTTCAATGAGTTTCTCACCTTCTTCCTGCTGCAAAATACGTCTGGCCTGTTTTACGGGGATTCTTTTTTTCTTTTTTTTACGCGGTAACATGTTTCCAAACAGTTCCTGGACATTGGCCCCCATCTCTTCCATACCCATACCGGAAAACATATCCAACATGGGAGGCAAGCGATCATCCAGTTCCACTTCGACCAAAACCTCTTCCACTTCACCTGCTTTTAACTTTTTCGCCACCTCCCGCCGCTCGTTTTTTTTCAACTCCAACTGCGACGGGTAATCATCAGCCTCAACAGCTGGTTCCGTACTTCCCGCACCCTTCGTGTATTGAAACAGAAAGTCCAGGGGATTGGCTGTTTTTTTCTCCTTTTCCGGAAAGGGCACCAACAGCTCGAGCAATCTTTCTTCTGCCAACTGAGCTGCCCTTGGTTCAATGGACTTCATTCTTTCTCCTTTAACAATACGCACAGAACTTTCCACCAGATCCCTGATGATGGAATCCACATCGCGCCCCACATAGCCAACTTCCGTGAACTTTGTAGCTTCCACCTTGACAAAGGGTGAGTTCACCAAGCGAGCCAACCGGCGGGCTATTTCAGTCTTTCCCACACCGGTAGGGCCGATCATGATAATGTTCTTAGGAATAATCTCTTCGCTAACAATCTTATCCAAACTGCGGCGGCGAAAACGATTGCGCAGAGCCACGGCCACGATCTTTTTTGCCTCTTCCTGCCCCACAATATATTTATCCAGTTCAGCTACTACTTCCCGTGGTGTTAATTCATCTTTAAGTGTTGCCATTAAGTAACCCAGGCTCCTTCTGACTACGATATAGTTACTAAAAATATATTTTTGCCATTATTCAAATCTTTTATGCTACTACTGCATACTGACTATAAGATTAAGAACTTATCTCCTCAACAGTAATATTGCTGTTCGTATAAACACAAATTTCCGAGGCAACAAACAGAGCCTCCTGAGCTATGGCTGCGGGAGAAAGGTCCGTATTACGAATCAGGGATCTGGCCGCAGCCAGGGCATAAGACCCTCCTGAACCAATGGCAGCCACACCATCATCAGGCTCAATCACATCGCCCGTCCCGGAGATAATCAGCAGGGCATCAGGTGAGGCCACAACGAGCAGGGCTTCCAGCCTGCGCAGGAAACGGTCGGTACGCCACTCCTTCGCCAGTTCCACAGCAGCACGACGCAGGTTACCCTGATGGCTATCAAGCTGTTGCTCAAATTTTTCAAACAGAGTGATGGCATCAGCCACTGCACCGGCAAAGCCGGCCAATACCTTGTCCTGGTAAAGACGGCGAATCTTCCGTGCCTGATGCTTTACAATCACATTACCTGTGATGGTAACCTGCCCATCGCCGGCAATAGCAACCTGGTCGTCTTTCTTCACAGCTAAAATCGTTGTTGATTTAAACATCATCCCGGTAATACAACCCCAATCCCAGGTTAATTCCCAAAATATAGAAACTCTTTCGATAATTCAGTCCAGAGCCCCAACCTCAAGCCCGAGGGTGCGTTCTTAGGTAAGTTTTTTTCAGCTCATCTTTGGTAACGTGCGTATAAAGTTGAGTAGTGGATAGGCTGGCATGACCCAGCATTTCCTGCACAGCCCGCAGATCAGCTCCCCCGTTAAGCAAATGAGTGGCAAAGGAATGTCGCAACACATGGGGGCTTATCCCTGAACCCTGGCCTGACTTACGGCTATAGTCCCCTACCAAACGTCGCACACTTCTGTCCGACAACCTCTCCCCGAAACGGTTCAGGAAAAAGGCACCGTCATCTGTTCTTTTTTTGTTCTTCGCCAGCAAAGTGGGGCGGCTCTTATTCAAATAAACAGCAAGTGCCTGCTTGGCATAACCGCCCATTGGGACGATTCGTTCCTTACGCCCCTTACCCCTGACCAGAATAACTCCTTCATCTAAATTAACGGCGGAGAGGTTAAGATCAACCAGTTCTTTCACTCTTACCCCAGCCCCGTAGAGCAACTCCAGTATAGCGTTGTCCCGGCATCCCAGAGGCGTGCTATGCAACGGTGTTTGCAGTAGCAAATCCACTTCGTCAACATAAAGAAACTGGGGAAGTTTCTTCTCCTTTTTAGGGGTAGAAACTATTTCCCAGGTGTTTGCTGTAAGCAATCCTTCCCTTTTCAGGAAACGGAGGAAGCTCCGCACCGCTGCCAATTTTCGTGCCACTGAACTACGGGCATAACCATGTTCCTTAAGCATGGCCAGAAAGCGGCGCAAACAACGATAATCCACCTGTGACTGGCTCAGATTTGCATGGACCATAAATCCCAGAAATTGTTGAATATCTTTCTTATAACTATTAACAGTTAAAATAGCGGCATTCTTTTCGTTTTGCAGGTAATCTATAAATCCATCCAAGTAAATATCCATAATTTTTAACCTTCTTTTCAATATTAGCATAAGCATATTGTTTATGCAAGCAAGCCATGGTAATTTTTTCGAAATATCGACAGATTTTCCAAACTGCGCGCCACCATGCGCTCCTTCCGTTCCCGTTTCTTCCCCTTCTCCGACAAAGGGGGCAGCAAGCCGAAATTCACGTTCATGGGCTGGAAATACTGTGGATCTGCCGTAGTGATATAATTAAGCAGGGAACCGGTGGCCGTCTCTTTGGGGAAGGTAAGGGGTATCACCCCTGTGGCGCGACAGTATGCATTAATTCCCGCCACCAACCCCGCAGCAGCAGACTCCACATACCCCTCCACCCCGGTGATCTGACCGGCGAAAAATATCCCCGGATGCTCTTTTACTTCCAGGGTAGCATCCAGCAGCAAGGGAGAATTAATGAAGGTATTGCGGTGCACCGCCCCATAGCGGGCAAAGCTTGCGTTTTCTAACCCGGGGATGAGACGGAAAATGCGCTGCTGTTCTCTCCGCAGCAAGCGTGTCTGAAAGCCAACCATGTTATATAGTGTCCCCTCCCGGTTATCCCGGCGCAACTGTACAACAGCATGGGGTTGTTCTCCCGTATCCGGAACGGTAAGGCCCACCGGCTTCAGTGGACCAAAGCAGAGCGTATCCTTGCCCCGGGTTGCCAGAACTTCCACCGGCATACAGCCTTCAAAAAATATTTCCTTTTCAAACTCTTTACCTTCATATACGGCCCCGCTGCACAACGCTTCATGAAAACAGCTGTACTCAGCCTCACTAAAGGGGCAATTCAGGTAATCACGGCCACCCCGATCATAGCGTGAGGCAAAAAACGCCTTTTCCAGGTTAATCGATTCAAAAGTAACGATGGGAGCCGCCGCATCATAAAAGTAGAGACTGCCCGCCCCTGTAATCTCTTCCAGAGAACTGGAAAAAGCAGGGGAAGTAAGGGGTCCGGTGGCAATAACGAGGGGCCTCTCTACTGGGATTTGCGTCACCTCAGCCCGCACTATTTCAACGAGCGAATGTGACTCCAGTCGCTGCGTAACCAGTGCCGCAAATTCCTCCCGGTCCACGGCCAGGGCACCCCCCGCCGGTATCTGGGATTGAAGAGCACATTCCATTATCAATGAGTTCAGAAAGCGCATTTCCTCCTTGAGCAATCCCACCGCATTTTGTACAGAAGCGGCGCGTAAAGAGTTGCTGCAAACCAGTTCGGCGAAAGCACCACTGTGATGGGCCGGGGTCAGCTTTACAGGCCTCATTTCATATAGCTTCACCTTTACCCCCCTGCGGGCCACCTGCCAGGCCGCTTCCGCTCCTGCAAGCCCCGCGCCGACGATCGTTACTACCTCATCCCCGATTGGGAACACCTCCTGATAATGCGGAAGTTGGAAGTTGGAAATGCGTAAAACATTGCCTGTTTCTATTTAGATCCCGTAGGCGTGCTCTCATGTTCAGATTCCTGATTCCTTGTTTCTGACTCCTGCCCATTACTCTTTTTTCCATTACTCTGTTTTGGGGCGTCTTCCCGGTAGTCGCACTCCTTATTACTGCAGCGTACTGATGGCGGGGAACTGCGATAGGCCTTTTTCTCCACCAGGTGAACGCCACACTTAGGGCATGCTTGCTCAAGCGGTTTATCCCAGGAGACGAAACTGCAGTTGGGATAGTTGCTGCAACCGTAAAAGAGCCTCCCCTTTTTACTACGCCGCTCCACAATCTCCCCGTCGCACAAGGGACATTTGATCCCCGTCTCCGCTTGTGGCTGTTTGGTAAAGCGGCATTCAGGAAAGCCGGAACAGGCATGAAAGCTGCCGTAGCGGCCGAATTTTTTCATAAGCTTGCGGTTACACTGGGGACAAAACTCCCCCGTCTCCTCCTCAAGCGTTACCTTTTGCATCTCCTCAGAAGCAACTTGCAGGCGCTTGTGAAAAGGTTCATAAAAATCTTTAATTACTTCCAACCAGGGGATCTCTCCCGCTTCGATCCTGTCAAGGCGGTCTTCCAGCCGGGCCGTAAAATCCACATCAATAATCTCAGGGAAAAAATTTTTAAGCTGGTCCACCACCACAAAACCAAGTTCTGTGGGCTTAAAAACCTTCTCCTCCCGCACCACATACCCACGTCCCTTTAGCGTTTCGATGGTGGGGGCATAGGTGCTGGGCCTGCCGATACCCTTGCTTTCCATGGCTTTAACCAGGGAAGCTTCCGAATAACGGGCCGGAGGCTGGGTAAAATGCTGAATCGGCTCCAGGGCAAGTAACGCCAGCCCGTTCCCTTCCTTTAAAGGAGGCAGGATTTCATCCGTCTTCACCGTTCCATCATCTTTTAACAAGGCAAGAAAACCGGGGAATTTGATCGTGGAACCGCTGGCTTTAAAAATGTACTCCCCCCCCTTAATATCCACGCGCACGTTTTCGAGGAGGGCCGGGGTCATCTGGCTGGCCACAAAGCGCTCCCATATCAGGCGGTATAGTCTTAACTGGTCCCGGCTCAGGTATTTTTTTATCGTTACCGGATCCCGCAACACAGAAGTGGGACGAATGGCCTCGTGCGCTTCCTGGGCCCCTTTCTTACCGGCATAAATTGGGGGTTTTTCCGGCAGATATTCTTTGCCGAACTGTTCCTCAATATAATGCCGCGCTTCTTCCTGTGAAGCGGGGGAGACACGGGTGGCATCCGTTCTAAGATAAGTAATAAGACCGGTGGATTCCTTTTTTTCGCCCACTTCCAACCCTTCGTACAGCTGCTGCGCTACTATCATCGTTCGCTTTGCGGAAAAGCCCAGCCGCCTTGAAGCATCCTGCTGCAGCGTACTCGTTATATAAGGAGGGGAAGGGTTGCGCCGTCTTTCCTTTACCTGTACGCGGCGCACCACATAATCACTGTCCTTAAGCTCCTGCAGTATTAGATTAACTTCCTCTTCCCTTGAAAAAGTCATCCGGCTACCTTCGCGACCAAAAAAACGGGCGCTAATGGGGATATCTTTTCCCGGTGTATTGAATTTTGCTTCAATCGTCCAGTATTCTTCCTCTATAAAAGCCTTGATCTCCTCTTCCCGGTCGCAGACAATGCGCAGGGCAACCGATTGGACCCTGCCCGCGCTTAATCCCTTTTGCACTTTCTCCCAAAGCAGCGGACTTATTAAGTAACCAACCAGACGGTCAAGG
>SKTJ01000052.1 GCA_007122565.1 Syntrophomonadaceae bacterium
AAAACCATCGACCTTACAACTGGGGAAGTGGAAACCCTTTGCCCTTTTTTATGTAGGTTTAATATTTCTTGTGTCTGCATTAATACCAATCAGTGTGCTTGTTTATTGGTCCAATATTGGCATTCGCATGGGAGCCCTTGATGAGCGGTTCTTTGGTTTTGTATTGAATAGTTTAAAGGTTTCCAGTATCGCAGCCTTAATTTGTATGTTCTTTGCTATGCCGATTATTTATCTGAAGACCCGCTACCCCTCGATTATTTCAAGTATTATTGATCGATTGAGTTATGCAGGGTATGCCCTGCCCGGAGTTATTGTTGCCTTAGGATTTATTTTTATATTTAACAATCATATACCGATGCTTTACGGCACCTTCTATGTGGTGGCACTGGCCTTTGTTGTTCGTTTTCTACCCCAGGCAATGCAAGCGGGGGAGGCATCATTAAGCCTGGTTTCACCAAGAATTGATGAAGCGGCCCGCAGTCTTGGATACCCCCCCTGGAAGGTCATGCTTAAGGTTATTCTTCCGAATATGCTGCCGGGAGTATTGGCCGGCGGGGCGCTGGTTTTTGTCAGTTCCATTAAAGAGCTTCCCGTTACCCTGATGCTGAGGCCACCCGGCTTTGATACTTTAGCAGTACGCATTTACTTTGAGGCTCATGAAGCAATTTATCATCTGGCAGCACCGGCGGCTTTGTTAATTATTTTAGCATCTGTTATTCCCTTGAAATACATGTTAAGTAAATACTAGAGGTGGTGAAGCTAATGTTAGATATAGAATTAAAAGCGGTGACAAAGACTTACCCGGGGTGTAATGAACCGGCTGTCAAAAATCTTAGTTTAGCTGTGGAAAAAGGCTCAATCGTTACATTACTTGGACCCAGCGGTTGTGGAAAATCTACGACCCTTCGTCTGATAGCCGGCTTTGAAAGGGCTGATGCCGGCAGCATTGCCCTTGCCGGCACGATAATGAGCAATGGTAACACGTGGATCCCACCGGAAAAGCGTGGCGTGGGAATGGTTTTTCAAGACTATGCCTTATTTCCCCATCTTAATGTTTTTAATAATATAGGATTTGGCTATAAAGCAAAGGATCGTAACGCCAGGGTAATGGAAGTTATGGAACTGGTTAACTTAAAGGGTTATGAAAATCGGTATCCCAATGAATTATCCGGTGGACAGCAGCAAAGGGTTGCTCTGGCCAGAGCCTTAACGCGAAGGCCGGTTGTAGTATTATTAGACGAACCCTTTAGTAACCTGGATGCAGACCTGAGAGTTCACATGCGCGTTGAAGTAAAGCGCATCATTAAGGAAGCGGGGGCAACTGCCGTTTTTGTGTCCCATGACCAAAAGGATGCTTTAGCTATTTCTGATAGAATAGTCGTTATGCATGAAGGTGATATTCAACAAACCGGCACACCCAAGGAAATCTATCAATATCCTGATAACAAGTTTGTGGCTACCTTTGTCGGTCAATCCAATATTTTGGAAGGGAAAATGGGCAAAGATGAGCAATCGGTGATTACAGCTCTGGGGGTAATACCCTGTAATCATACGCATAGTCTTAAAGCCGGGGAAGAAGTATATATTTCAATCAGGCCGGACAGCTTGGAGATGGACGAGGATGGTCAAATTGAAGGTCGGATCAATGAATCAATCTATACGGGGGAATCCAGTGATGCAATGGTGGATGTGACTTTAGAAAATGGAAGGAAAATGAATCTGCTAACCCACATTCATCCGGAAGAAGACGTAAAAGTAGGGGATATGGTGAGATTTAAAGTCCTCCCCCATTTTGTTGCGGTAATCAGACATGATTAAGAGTCAGAAGGCAGGACAAAGGTGAAGATACTTCCCCCATCAGGGGAGTTAGCTGCCCTGATGGTTCCCCCGTGAACTTCTATAAAGCTTTTAGCGATAGATAACCCAAGGCCACTTCCTTTTCCTCTACCGGTACTCGATTTGTAGAAGCGATCAAATATAAATGGAAGGTCTTTTGCTGAAATGCCTGATCCGGAATCTTTGATTTCAACTATCAGGTTTTGGCTTTCCATTCGGGCACGCAGCACGATATGGCCCTCATCGGGTGTAAATTTAAAGGCATTGGCCAGGATGTTAATTAACACCTGCACTATACGGTCTTCATCCAGGCAGCATTGGCTAATCCCCGGGCTTATTTCCACGCTAAATTTTATGTTTCGTTCATCTGCTTCATATTGAAAAGCAGCCGCAGCCCGGGACAGCAGGGCACTTACATCAGCTTGCTTCTTATACAGTGGTAATTTCCCCGCCTCAGCAAGGTTTATGGATTCCAGATCACTTACCAGCCGGCCCAGCCGGATTACCTCGTCATAGAGGGATGAAAGAAGTTCCGGAGTAACTTGTATTTTACCGGCCTGCAGGGCCTCGAAATTTCCCCGTAGTATTGTAAGTGGCGTTCTAAGATCGTGAGACACATCTGCCATCAGGTTATTGCGCAGCCTTTCATTTGTTTCGATGCTTTCAGCCATCAAATTAAACGCTTCAGCAAGTTTGCCCACCTCATCTTTTCTTTTTATTTGAACCCGGTGCTGAAAATCGCGCCGGGCATACTTCTGGGCTGAAGATGTGAGCAGGGCAAGGGGGCGGGCTATCTGGCCTGTAAGAATAAGGCTCAATATTGTGCCAATGAGTAGTGCGAAAAGGCCTCCCCAAAATATGGCTAACACCGTGGACCTGGAAAATTGTTTCTCCAGAGTTTGGAGCGTTCTCGAGGTCTGAGGTTGAAGAATGATGGTGCCGATTTGTTTGTCCTCAAGATAAAGGGGAGTGCCTGACTCCAATAAGCCTGGAGAAAGATTACTGCCCGTTTTTTCCAGGTGTGAATCCAAGACAACCTGTCCATTTAGATCAGCAAGAAGCAGCCTCTCGCCGGGCAGGATGCTGCGGATGCCGCCTCTTGGCTGGCCCTGTTCAGTTAACGTTCCCCTGCCCCTGTAGCGTCCAAAAAGAGTGTTTTCCACACCATCCCAGCTCCCCTGAGCAAGGTAATATGAACTAAACACGTATTCCCACTGTTCAGTGACAACTTCCCGGTAACCTCCAACATAACGATCAAAAATACTGCTGATGTACATGCGCGAACTCATGGCCATTACAGTTACGGCCACGGCGATTACTAAAATAAATGCGACTAAAAGCTTACTCCTTATTCTCATAATTAGGTCAGCGGATGCTCCGCCGCTTGTGTATCCTCCAATGTTTTATTTACTGGTGAGAATTTATAACCCAGCCCAAAAACGGTAAGGATAAAAGTTGGGTTGGCTGGGTCGGACTCTATCTTTTTGCGCAGATTGCTGATATGTGTATCAATGGACCGTTCGTAGCCGCTGTATGCATCACCAAGACAAGCCT
>SKTJ01000260.1 GCA_007122565.1 Syntrophomonadaceae bacterium
ACCTACGACAACCACGGCATAAGCTTCACCATTAACATTGATGACGCAGTTACAACTTTTTGGGTTGATAGCAGTGGTGAGATTGTACAGGTGGCAATAGACGATGAATATATGCCGGCAGAGATGCTTGATTATATGGGTATGTATTTGCTTGCTCCCCTTTTACCATTTCAGATATTTGCTGAGGAGCTAAGTCTTCAACAGGCACTGTCAGGCCAAAATATCCCCGGCATGGATATCACCCGTCAAGACAGGGTTCGGGAAACTATCGGTGGTCAAACGGTAGATGTACATATCATGGAGATGATGATTGATGACAGCCACACCTTAGAGTTTCGATTTGCGGATTTTGAAAACATCCGATTGATGCTGAGCTGGAATGTATTAGAAGGCGGCGAAAAAGGTGAAGAATTTGCTTATTTTGAGATAGAGGAGATAATTTTTCGCTAGCATTTAACATATATCCAACGAAAAAAAGGGAAATGGTCGCCCGATGCTTCTGGGGCGGCCATTTCTCATATTATCTTTCTTTAAACATTAAACATTGCGTAAATGTTCGTGTTATAATACTGTTCGTTGAAATGCAACACTCAGAGGAGAAACACCTATGGAAACGGATAACAATGCAGCTCAAATGGGAGAGGAAAGCATAACAAGATTATTGTTCCGCTTTTCCTTACCCGCAACGGTGGGTATGCTTGTGATGGCCACCTATAATATTGTGGATACCATCTTTGTGGGAAAGCTTGGCAGTGAGGCTATTGCCGCCCTTTCTGTTGCATTTCCCATCCAGATGCTGCTGGGAGCCGTGGGTATCGGTACGGGGGTAGGGGCCGCATCCCTTATTTCCCGTTCGCTCGGTGCCGGCAACAAGGCTGAGGCGGAAAGTGCTGCCGGACAGGTTATCAGTATGGCGCTGATTTTCGGACTTTTAACGGCCTTGGTTGGTTTGTTCTACATGCGTCCCCTGTTGCTCTATCTTGGGACAATGCCCGAGATCCTTGATTTAACGGAAGAATATATGATTGTTATCGCCGTGGGTTCGGTGATGTTTTTCCTGATTATGGTTCTCAACAACGTGGTCCGGGCTGAAGGAAATCCCATGCTGTCCATGAAAGTGATGGTCATTTCCGCTCTCCTCAATATTGCTCTCGACCCTATCTTTATTTTTCTGCTGGACATGGGGGTGCGAGGAGCCGCTGTGGCCACCGTTTTATCGAAGATTGTCGGCGTGGTTATGATGCTTTATTATTTCTTTATGGGGAAAAGCGTTTTAAAACTCAGCCTGGCCTGTCTCAAACTTCGCTGGGGAACAATTAAAAATGTTTACGCGGTGGGGTTCCCTGCCATGCTGCTACAGTTATCCATCAATATTTCATTAATAGTTGCCAATAATATCCTGGCCGCGTACGGGCACATTCCCATTGCTGTGATGGGGCTTGTTTTCCGGCTCCAGATGTTTGTGATTTTACCGGTTTTGGGAGTCTCCCAGGGCCTTTTGCCAATCATCGGGTTTAATTTTGGTGCGGGGAAATTAAACCGCATTCGGGAAGCTCTCTTAAAGGGGCTGGGAATCAGCGTTGCCTCTATCATGATCTTAGGTGTGGCCTTGTTTGTAGCGCCTGCATTTTTCCTTGGTCTTTTCAGCACTGATAAAGAACTACTTAGAATTGGGATCCCTGCATTGCGTATTATGGTAATCATGTTCCCTCTGGTGGGGGTGCAAATTGTATCATCAATATTTTTTCAGGCAATCGGAAAAGGTATACCATCTCTGATTTTATCTCTCTTGCGCGAGATTATGTTATTTATTCCCTTTGTTTTTATCATGCCTTTCTTTTACGGATTGACCGGAGTCTGGATGGCCCGTCCCATGAGCGATTTTCTGGCATTTCTGGTGACCTTCATCCTTATAGCCCGCGAGCTTAAGCGCCAGGGGATTCCCCTTCGACGATCATCTTAGAATGATTCGATTAATGTTTTGGAAAGCACGGTACCGCAACGAAGTATGGGTTGCTGCGGATATATTTGATTAAATCCTGAGAGAACCTAGCTTTTCACCAAGGCTAGGTATTTTCATTTTTACACCCCGGTAGTATTTTCGGTTTTAAGTGTTAAGAATATGCAAGCTATTTATACCATATATTTTCATGAAAGCAACTTTGGCAGCGCCCGGTTCAGGTCTACTTTGCCATCGATGCCTTTAACTTGGCCGTTGTCTGCGTATTGCCACACGGTCCACCTGTTCCAGTTTCCTGCATCCGGGGGGGAAGCGTTGTATGGCGAAACTGATTTGGGATATAAGGCAATCCATAACGGCATTTCGGAAAGGTAGCTGGAAGCGGGATGTTTGAAATTATTATACTCCCTGATAAAAAAAATGCCGGTGTAAAGCATCAGGGTATGGCCTGTTTCGCTTTCAAAATAGCTTCTGAAGGTATCCACCCAGGATAAGAGGTGGGAGGCAGACACGTTTTTATTATTTTGGGGAAATGGTTTTTCCAAATCCAGAACTGGATAAATATCACCAAAATTGCCAAACCCCTGTTGCTGGGTTTTAATGAAATGCTGTGCTTCCGCTACTGCATCTTTCAAAGTTTGGTTTAAATCGGGCCTGGCAAAATGGTAAGCTCCCACAGGGATGCCGGCATGCCTGGCTCCCCTGGCATTATCTAAAAACTTTGGGTCGACCCAAGTTGTCCCTTCGGTGGCTTTGAGATAAGCAAAATCCATATTGTCCCCCTTGACAGCCTTCCAGGTTATTTTCCCCTGCCAATGGGAAACATCGATGCCGTGTAAGTCCCGCGGTGATGCTGATTGCATAAAAGTGACCTCCTCGTATTAATTGAGATTCGTTCAAGCCGTTCGTATCATCCTATGCAGCCGCGTTAAAATTGTCCTTGTGAAGCGGCAAAGCTGCCCCTTTCTACTTGCTATTGAATGAAAACTCAATATTGTAGAAGGAATTCCAATAAAGAAGGAGGCCTAGTCAAATTTAATGAAAATTCCGTGGGGGATGTTGTTGTTCCTGTTTGTGTTAATAGGGGTGGGGAAGATCTTTCCATTCCAGGAAGCAGCAGTGCAGTCAGGAAAGACGGTATCTGAAGCTGCAACAGAATTGATTGTATTTCGACAGGCACCCTTTGCGCTGGATGGCCATACTTATGTTCCCATCCGGGAACTGGCCGGGGTAACTACCTTAAAAACATAGTCTAAATTCTAATGTCAAAAGGAGAAAGTCCAAAATCAGCAGGTGTATCCTTGTAGACGTGCTATGAATAGTCAAGAGTTATTTTAAAAATGTTCTTTGAAAATTGCATAGGGAATTTATGACTGTTTAATACTCAAGCAAGATTTCTTGACCCAAGCAGCCGCCCTTTA
>SKTJ01000081.1 GCA_007122565.1 Syntrophomonadaceae bacterium
GGCCACTACACCTGGGAAGAATGTGATCAAATCGCCCGGGAATACCTGCTTAACAGCGCTACCTTCCAGTTTGACGGTCAGGAGGAGACGATCGAGCTGTCGATTGTGATGGCCCCCTCAGATTCTGACGAATCGAAATTCACTTTGACCTACACGTTTCAGACCGGTCACTCCGGCCACGGCGATCGCTCTGGCATGGTCATCTTGCCGGTAATCACAGATCACCGTATTGATATTACGGTGGAAAACGGGCAGGTAACAAGCGCCGTCTGCTGTGGCGTCTGGGATGAAATGGCCGGAGAGTACCTGGATAATTAATTAAAACGCCATAAAAAAGGCAGGTACAACTAATTGAAGTCAAAACGGGGCTGGTCAGTAAGCCCCGTTTTGATAAGCAACTCCACGTCCAGGCATTGTGCAGCGTTTGCCTGAAGAATCATCTTCATGAGGCGGCAATCGATTTTACAAATCTACAGGGTGAGAAGCAATTTTCATTTGCAAAGGCATATCAGGGAGAAAGCCAAAGCTTCTACAAATGCCACCTTTTTAACAATAGAGTAAAATAATTGTTTAATAGTCCATAATTATAGAATAGTGGCAGAAACAACCCCATTATCCTCATACTCAAGGCTAATTACGAAGTTGCATAGTGCGGATCGGAAAGGACAAAATGAAACTCAAACTCTATTATTTCACAGGAACAGGAAACTCACTGGTGAATTTGTTGGACGAGCATGCAGAAAACAGACTTGGAAGGGGCAGTAATAAAGGAGACAATGTTATATGTCTTCTCTAACAACTCATGCTCCTTGACATTGTGGTTTTGCTGGGTTAAGTTGGGTATAATGATGTCTGGCAGGCCTGTTGTTAATGGAAGTCCTAACTGAGGAGGCTGGGGGTACGAAATGATTGGTGTCAGGGGATTATACTTTGCTTATGACAAGGGGAAGGACTTTATCAGGGATATCTCGTTTGAAGTGAGGCAGGGAGAAATCTTTGGTTTCCTGGGCCCCTCCGGGGCGGGGAAAAGCACCCTGCAAAAAATCCTGAGCGGTATTTTGCGTAATTATCGCGGGAATATCAGAGTATTGGATACGGAAATTAAACACCGCAGTGAAAGCTTTTATGAAAACATAGGGATGGTTTTTGAATTTCCCAACCTTTACGGTAAATTCACTGCCCTGGAAAACCTGCTTTTCTTTTCTTCCTTATATGAAAACAGGGCGCCTGACCCCATGCTTCTGCTGGAGCGGGTAGGTTTGGCCGGGGATATGCACAAAAAAGTCAACGATTATTCCAAGGGTATGAAAATGCGCCTGGCCTTTGTCAGGGCTATCTTGCATCAGCCATCATTATTGTTTCTGGACGAACCCACGAGCGGCCTCGATCCCGGCTATGCACGCATAATCAAGGAATTGATCCTGGAGCAGAAAAAAGAGGGCAGGACGATTATCCTCACAACCCATAATATGCATGATGCAGAGGAACTTTGTGACCGGGTGGCTTTTATTGTGGATGGTCAGGTCAGGGCCCTTGATACACCCCATGCCCTGCGGGCGGGGAAGCGGGATGTGGAAGTGAGCTACACTTACCGGAGCGGGGAGCAAGAAGAAGCGGGTCTGGCTGTTCTGTCCGCCCTTCACCGGGATAAGGAGTTTATGGGTAGGCTGAACGCCGGCCTGCTCACGGGCATCCATTCCAAAGAGCACTCCCTGGAAGACGTGTTTATTGAACTGACGGGCAGGTGCCTGAAATGAGGTTTTGGCGTGTATTGTCCGGGGATATGCGCTACCAGTTCAAATACGGCTTTTATTTTCTATATCTGGTTATCTCCGCATTTTATATCGCTATCTTGTTGCTCCTACCCCCAGGGGTACGCCAGCTTGGCGCCGCCTTGATTATCTGGAGCGATCCCGCCGCCCTTGGGTTTTTCTTCATTGGCGGCATCGTGTTACTGGAAAAAGGGGAGGGGTTGCACAGTTATTTATCCATATTGCCTGTGAGGACGGGGGAATATCTCTGGTCCAAAGTAGTATCTCTTTCGATCATTTCCACTCTGGCAGGGCTGGTTATTGCCGTTGTGGGGCTGAGGGGAGAGGTGGCGTACTTATTTTTAGTGCCTGGCCTGCTGGCCGGTTCGGCCATTTTCACCCTCTTTGGTTTGGCGGTTGGCTCCGTGGCCCGCTCCCTCAACCATTATATGGCCCTGGGCGTTCCCCTGGGCGTTCTGCTGGCGGGGCCTTCATTTTTGCCGGTGCTTGGTGTGTCCCACCCGGTGCTGGAGGTGCTCCCCGCAACCCTTTTACTGCGGGCACTCTATGCTGCAGCAGGCCTGGCGGTGCCATACAGCAAACCCTTAGCCCTGGCAGGACTCTTGCTATGGTTGGTGCCCGCATATTGGCTGGCCCAAAGAAGCTTTACTATTTACCTGCAGCGGACTGGAGGTTAAAAAATGGGTGCGGTTATGAAACTGTTTTTAAGCGGGGCACGCCAGGTTTTCCGGGACGGGATGCTGCTTATTCTTTTGCCCACCCCTTTTTTGCTTGGGGCAATCTTTTGGTTTGGCTTGCCCCTTGCCGACAGCATTATCTTACGGGAAGCCGGTTTTACTATTCAACCCTGGTTCCCGCTCAGCGATGCTTTTGTGATGGCCATGACAACGGTGATGTACGGCATGATCTGTGCTTTTTTACTGCTGGATGAGCGGGATGAAGGGGTAGGGATCTATTACCGCATCACACCGGCAGGCGGGCACGCTTACCTGGCAGCGCGCCTCGGTATACCCATGCTCTGGGCCTTTATAACCTCCTTAATTGTGCTGGGTTTCTTCGCGCTGGCGCTCAACAATATTGCAGTTATCCTGATAGCCGCAGTGCTTGCTCTTTTTCAGGGTGTCATTACCTGTATGCTGCTGGCGGTAGTGGCGGGCAACAAGGTGGAAGGTCTGGCCCTTGCCAAAATAGTAAATATCATGAGTTTAGGCCTTCCCGCAGCATGGTTTATTGGCGCGCCGTACAAATACCTGCTCGGGTTTTTACCCAGCTTCTGGATGGGAGAATTTATTTACCGGAGCACAGAAGCGGGGGCTTTGGCGCTGCTGCTCCCCGGCTTGGCCGGCACCCTCACATCCCTCGTCTGGATTATTGTTTTAACCCGGGCATTTTTATATAAGACAAATATGGCTTAAAGTACAGACTGCCCCCCGTGCAGAGAAGGAACCCTACAACCCTTCCCACCACTAATCATTATCGCACATTGCTTTTAAAGGACATTACTTTCCCTAGCGTGACTTTACTACGCCAATTGTAAAAATAACCAACAAACCTAATCTCAAACTATATTCCCAGCACCACCA
>SKTJ01000315.1 GCA_007122565.1 Syntrophomonadaceae bacterium
TTGAAAATAACTTTCTACTTTAAGACAAGTTCATTATCATCAGTTTTACCCAGCCCTCTGCCTTCATTTCCGTATTATACCACATGGCAATCAAAATGTCCCCGTACCACGTAGTAGCACGGCAAGCCATGAGTGCCCCTAACAAAATAAGCAAAATACAAAATACAAAATAAATTAGCACTCAAATTTCAATGAGTGCCATCATTATTGCTATATCTTTATATATAAGGGCGGATCATGGGGACGGTCCTTTTGATCCACTACTCACGCGCCGGGGAATCCGCTATTCGGATCAAAAGGACCGTCCCCATAATCCGTTATTCCCGCTGTTTCAGTGATCTTTTTTGCCGCGCATGCCCCACATCATTGCCACATGCATCAAGGGACAGAGCAGGAAAATAAGCCAGGTGCTGCTTCCTAAAGAGGCACTACTTGTTAAGAAATATACAAGGAACAGAATAGGCACAGCACAACAGATTAACATTAAAATTTTATGCTGGCTTAATAAGCCAGCTTTTTTTCCTTCGCTCATAGAATCTTCCTCCAATTTGATGTTTTTTTTTGCGCGGTCAACCCTGTCCGCCCCCGGCCGTGCTGTTAGGATTTAGCCTTGCCCGTAACTTGTGCTACAAATATTTTCTTGCCCCCAAATAATATGAGCAAAAGAGCTAAAAGGGCTATTGCCAGGCTTCCCAGTTGGGCCATATTGAAAATGGAAAGGAAAACGTGTTCCCCGCGGAAATAATCGATAAAAGCCCTGCTGCTTCCATAGAGTAGCAGATAGAGTAAAAACAAACGCCCTTCAGCCACCCTATTACGAAAATGTAAGAGAACAAAGAATATTGCCAGCGTTGCTAAAAATGTATACAGGGGAATGTTGTGGTAAGGCACTCCGTTCACAATTCTGGGAAACAGGGCTTGCGTGGAGGGATAGCCGTAAACATCACATCCCAGGCGTGTAATAGCTTCAGCTAATGCCAGGGAGGGCGCCATGACATCTGCCATCATCCAAAAACCGATCCCTTTTCTCCTGGTGTATATAAAACCGGCAAGTGCTCCCCCGGCTAACCCCCCGAAAAACGCCAATCCCCCATGGTTTATGGCAAATATGGAAAGGGGATTAGCGAGAAAAGGAGCAGGGTTAAGTACAACATACAACAGCCTGGCGCCCACAACACCGGCAGCAATAAATAATATTACTGTTTCATAAACAAACTCGCTTTTTATTCCCTTTTCCAAAGCCAGCTGTTGTGCCACCAAAATCCCGGCAATAATACCTGCAGCCAGTAAAGCACCGTAAAGATGCACTGTTAGAAAACCAAGATGATATGACGGCTCAAGATAATTTAGAAGCATACTCTTACACCATCTCCTTCATATACCCCACCAGGGTATCTTTTATCAAATTATATACCTCCTAAGGGTATAGTGTCAAGGGCTCCTGCTCAACACACTTGACACAATACCCCGTAGGGGTATATTATTGTAGTGTAAGGTTATTCTCAAGGGGTATTGTATTGCAAAGGAGGTTTTTCTTATGCCACTCGATCCTGTTTGCAAGTCTTATTTAAACGATGAAGATATTGAATCCTCAACAACCTTCAAGGGAAAAACTTACTATTTCTGCTGCCCTGTCTGCCGCCAGGAATTTGAGCAAAACCCTAAAAAGTACACGGGCAAAAACTGGCTAAGTCGCTTGCTGCACCGTTTGGAAGAAGCCAATGCCCAGGAGTTTAAAGGCAAAAAGCCATCCTGCCACTAACCGACAAATGTGGCGCGTGGGCGTTTTGTTTGCTACACGACGCGGGACAGGGATGCAGCACTGGGAAAGCATCCCCTGTCCCGCCATCCGTCCCATTTATTCACTATTGTTCATGTTCTCTACTCAGTTCTACCACAATAATCTGGGGCCTAGCGCATAATCTGATTGGCAGGACAACCGGACCGATCCCCTGGGAGATAATCACCTTTGTATAAGGTGTTTCCACTATTCCCGCCCTGTACTTTTGGCCATATCTTGCGGAAATGAAGGGTGTCCATACGCCGAATATTGTTACCTGCCCCCCATGGGTATGACCGGCAAAGACAACATCAATCTTATCAGTCTTAATTTGCTCCACATAATCAGGATGGTGGCTAACCAAAATCACAAAGTCCTCAGCTGAAACATCTGAAATGGTAGGCTCCAGATCCTGTATATCCTCGTAAAAATCCCCCACTCCCCCCAGTTTTATCCTGTCAGTCCCTTTTTCAATCCAATATGCCATGTTATCAAGCAAATGTACGCCTGCACCGGCCATGGACTGCCTGGTTAAAGGGGCATCTTTCCAATGATCATGATTACCCAGCACACCATAAACGCCAAGTGGCGCCTGCAGATTTTTTAATTCATTAAAGCAAGGTTCTATGTAATCAGCACTGCTGTAAACGTAGTCGCCACCAAGTAATATTAAATCCGGTGCCAGTCCATTTACCCGCTTCACCAGGTCTCTAAGTCTTGCTAAAGAAAAGTATGGGCCGTGATGGATATCAGATATAAAAACAATCCGTGTGTTTTCAAACTGTGGGGGGATCTTATTGTCAGCTATTCTTATATGCTTTTCCTGAATCCAATAGGCTTCTATAAAACTATAGCTTCCCAGGATGATCACGGCTAAACTCAAATACACAAGTAAACGTTTTAAAATCTTCATTTTTGTAGTATACCACTTTCAAAATGTCTCCAAACATGAACGTTCCCTGCGAGATTCCTGCCGCAACATCCCCCTCCGCATTGACACTTTGATACAGGATGATATAATATGTTATAAGAATATTTTGGAAACCTCATTTTCAGATAGAAAGGTGATGAGACTGTGGTGAAAGATGAACGGTCTAAATATTTAACTGTTAAAGAAGCAGCGCAGACACTGGGAGTAACTCCTTTAACCATACGTCGCTATATTTACCGCGGTTTGCTTGATTCACAGCGCACGCCCGGCGGGCAGCATCGTATTGCTGTGGATGATTTAACATTACTGAAAAAAGATCATACAGCGGTAAAAACAGGGGAAAAAGAAGACGTTTTAGCTCCTGGTAGTCATGTAAAAACACAGCTTCGCCTGCAGAAACTGGAAGAAGAGGTGGAGTTGTTAAAAAACCAGCTTGCAGTGGTTTCCAGCGGTTGTATCAGGATAAAAGAGATGGTAGAAGAGCCCCTTGCTCTCATGGCAGAAGAAACCGCACAGGAGTTATCAGAAAGGTTGGTTCTCTCTGTTCTGGGACCGGGCTGTCAGGCCTGTGACAGCCTCGCAGCACTAACGGAGGAGATACTGCATGAATTAAGGCTAAAGCATGCCAGTGTTAAACGGGTCAGAGATCTGGAAAAAATCGCAGCGTATGGGCCCCTCCTGACCCCGGCACTGGTGCTGGGTGGGAACGTGGTAATGAGCGGTGTTGTCCCAAGCCGGGAACAGCTTACACGGATCATCAAAGCAGGAGTAAATTAAAAAGGGGAAACATATCGTGAAACCCGTCAAAGAGTTTGCCGAAATTAAGCCGGCAGAGTTGACCGATCAAAAGAAAAAACCCCTTTCCGAAATAGGCAAAGCATTGGTATTTGTCCTATCCCTTGCCATGGTATCCTTCCATCTCTATACGGCCCTCTTTGGTGTGTTGGATGCCCTACTGCAAAGATCTTTGCATTTCACGTTCGCCCTGGTGCTTATTTTTCTACTCTATCGTGCCATTAGTGATCAGTCCAGGACCCCGTCAAAGTTGTTGAATATTTTTGATGCTTCCTTAATCATATTAAGCCTTCTTACCTACGGTTATATCGTGTCTAATGCATCCTTACTGGCGGAACGTTTTCCTTTTGTCACCCCTTTGAGCAGTTTTCAGCTCATCGCCGGCATGCTGGGTGTTATGCTGATGCTGGAAGCCTGTAGAAGAACAGTGGGTGTTGCACTGCCGGTAATTGCCATAATCTTTATCATCTATACCTTTTCCGGCCCCGCTTTGCCGGGATTACTCTCCCACAGTGGTTTTACCTTCGAATTTGTTATCGATCATCTGTTTTATTCCCCTTATGGCGTCTTTGGCCGCCTGGCCGGCCCTTCTGCTACCTTTTTATTTGTATTTCTGCTCTTCGGTTCCCTGTTACAGAAAACAGGGGGCGGCGCCTTTTTTATCGATCTTGCCCTGAGCGTGGCAGGCAAACGGCCAGGTGGCCCGGCCAAAGCTGCCGTTGTAGCCAGCAGCTTAATGGGCACGGTGATCGGCTCCCCTGTTGCCAATGTTTTAACAACAGGCACCTTAACAATCCCCCTGATGAAAAAGGCCGGCTACAGAGCCCATTATGCCGCCGGGGTGGAGGCCGCCGCCTCTACCGGAGGCCAGATCACGCCCCCGCTTATGGGAACGGCTGCCTTCATGATGGCGGAGATGTTGGGTATCCCCTATTTATCCGTGGTGCAGGCTGCAGTGCTGCCGGCCGCTCTCTATTTTATCACCCTTTTTATAATGGTTGACAACCAGACATTAAAACTGGGTCTGGCGGCGCCGGAGTTGAAAGATCTACCAAACCTGAAAACAACTTTCTCGCAAAAAGGTGAATTTGCACTTCCCATCGCAGCGATTATCTACGTACTGCTTGCAGGGTATTCTCCCCTCAGAATTGCCACAGTTGCCGTTTTTTCACTCTTAATTACCAGCTACCTGCGACCGGCGCACCGCCTTAAGCCAGGGGCTTTGCTCCATGCCCTCTCCAAGGGAGCATCCAGTGCCCTGCCGGTCATAGCTACCATCGGCACAGCAAGCATTGTTGTTTCCCTGGCTATGCTAACAGGCATTTCCACCCGGTTTGCCCAGATCATTCTCAGCATTTCCAGTGAATCCATGCTATTATCCCTGATTTTAATCATGCTTGTCTCCATTTTATTCGGCCTGGGCCTGCCCACACTGGCTGCCTATTTGATACAGGTACCCCTGGTTGTACCGGTGCTCCTTCAGTTAGGAGTGGAACCGCTTGTTGCCCACTTCTTTGTTCTATTTTTCGCCGTAATGTCCAACATCACCCCTCCCATTGCTATTGTTGCCTTTGCTGCGGCCGGCATCGCGGCAGCAGACCCAAACCGCACTGGCTTTGCAGCCTGGAAGCTGGCCTCGACCGCCTTTATCATTCCTTTTATGTTTGTGTATGGTAATGCCCTTTTGATGATGGGCTCACCATCTGAAATTGTTATTGCCTTTCTCACTGCCACCCTTGGTTGTTTTGCCCTGGCCAGCGCGGTGGAAGGATTTCTGCTAAGCAGGCGGGCCGGTTACCTGCTGCGATTATTATGTCTCGGTGCAGGCCTTGCCCTGATGAACGTGAATATAATCACAGATTTAATGGGAGTATTTCTTTTATTGACAGTTCTGCTTATACAGCGTAGAACAAACATACAAAAAATGTTTCCGCAGGCACATCCCACAGATTATCATAAATCTGAATCTCCGTTGCAAGGAGAAAATACGTATGAAAGAAATGGTTAGTAACAACTTGGCAATTATCTTAATATTACTCATCTGTATTGGTTCAATCCTGCCCGGGTGTGCCCCCGGGGATAATGGCAGCCAACAGAATCTAATCCTTTCCACCGGTTCAGGTGAACACTGGACATATGGAATTATGGCAGCAATGATCCAGATCTGGGAAAAAGAAATAGACGGGGTATCGTTTACCCTGCTTGAAGGAACAGGTGGGGGGAATGTGCTGGGGATCCATGGCGGTCAATTTCATTTTGGCACATCCAATACGGAAACAGTTTTTGCCGCCTTAAATGGCCATTATCCCTTTGAGCAGGAGATTGAACACTTTCGGGCCCTCGGCATCCTTAGTCCGGCCTTTTTCCACTATTTTGCTGGAGCTAATACAGGCATTAAAAGTTGGGCCGACGTGCGCGGCAAAACCATTGCAGTAGGCGCCAGAGGTTCAGGTGCCGACGTCACGGTGGAATTAATCCTGGATGCCTACGGTATCAGCCCGGATGAGGTAAATTTCACCTATATATCTTTGGCTGATGCTGCCGGCGCATATACGGACGGCCTTGTAGATGTGATCTGTGGCAGCGGTTATCCGGGGAACGCCCTCTTTCAGAGGCTTGCCGTGGCAAGGGATTCCGTAGCCCTTTCCCTCACCGCTGCAGATCTGGAAAATATGCGGAAGCATAATCCTTACTTGGAGTTGGGCCCTATCCCCGGCGGCACCTATCATAATATTGAGGCAGATGCAGAAAGCATAAAAATGGGAACAATCCTAATCTGCGCCCCGGAGCTTGATGAGGAGTTGGTTTATAAGATGGTGAGCCTGCTGTTTGCGCATGCAGATAAACTGGGTGAAATACACGCAGCGGTAAAAGGGCTTACCCCCAAAACAGCCATATTTACCACACGGGGGGAAGAGCTACACCCAGGGGCCGCACGGTACTACCGGGAGATTGGAATAATGGAGTAAAAGAGAAATTTCCAACTTGTTATTGCTTTTTCGAGACAGGGGTATACAATTACAGCATCAGGATTAGTGTACTATAAAAATAAGCATAGAAACCGACAATTATTGTCATTAAAAATCCAAAGGCAATCACGCCTAATTCATGTCTGCCTAAATCTTTCAGATTAATCCCCGCACCAATGCCCACAAAGCATATCACAAAGAACCAGGAGGAAAGCGTTTTTGCAGCTGCTATTCCCTGCGGCGAGATTAACCCTGCGGTGCTTAACGATGCTGCTATTAAGAGGCCTACGATAAATTTAGGGAACTTGCTCCACAAAAGGCCGGGCCTTATCTTTTCACCCACAGGCAGGCCTTTTCGTATATAAATATAGGTCATTACCACTACAACCACAGGCAGAAGTGTGTTTCTGGCAGACTTAACGATGGTAGCTATTGCCCCTGCAGTGTCGCTGTAAGCATGTCCGATAGCGATAGCCTGGGCCGTGTTGGCGGGTACGGCCCCCGCAATAAAACCGGCCAACAGATCGCTCCAACCCATGGCATGTGCAACAAGGGGCAGCGCTGCCAGAACCATTACATCGTTTAAAATGGCTATGCCGATGGCTGTGAAAATCTCTTTCTGCCGCGCCTTGATTGCAGGGGCCAGTGCGATGATCGCAGAAACGCCGCAAACACCTATGCCCACCCCAATTAAGTGCCCCCAGCGTTCATTGCCTGAAATTCTTTTCACAAGCCAGCCACCAATAATTATGGAAAACGTTATGGAAACAGCAACCATAATAATAGCCGTAGCACCAACGGAAAAGATTTCATGTAAGTTTAAGCTTGCTCCCAGCAAGACTATGCCAATATAAAGACATATTCTAGTACAAAACTCTATGCCGCTACTAAAAACCCTGGGGATTCCCAGCAGATTTCTGAGAATCAAACCTAATAAAATAGCGATCAAAACATGGTTAAACATATAGAGTTGCTCCGGTATGAGCTTCAGGTGGATTAACCTGGCAAAAGCCCCCAGGACAACGCATAACATAAAGCCCGGAAAAATACTTTTAAAATAATCCAGCCAACTGGATTGTGGTGGTGGGAGCTTTGACAATTTTTTTTACGTCCCCTTTTTTTGATTATAGAACCACGATTATAATTATTAAAATCACCAGTCCCGTAATGCAGCCAAACCAGTCTTCCTCAATCTGAAATAAAGCCGGCTTCTTTTCCATCTGAACATCTCCTTGTGAGGTGAGGCTTTACTGCGCCGCTGGAAGATCCAAAGCACCAACAGGACAGGCCTGTAAACATGCCGGGGGTAAGCCCTGCTCCCGGCGGGACAGGCATGTATCGCATTTAACAGCGCGGTTAAGCAAAGGATCAAGGGATATACACCCATTGGCACATGCGGCAATACAATAGCCGCAGCCCGTGCATAATACCGGGTCAAAGGCCACTGCTCCCTCCCTGAGGGAGAAGGCACCTTCCGGACAGGCTTTTTGGCAGGACGGTTTCTCACACTGGTGGCAGACATGCAGCGAAAAAACATAAGCCGGGCGCGGCTCTTCCTTAAAAGAACGTTCTATCATCAGCGGCCGTATTTCTGCAGGCAGGTTGTGTTCCTGCTGACATGCCACCATGCAGGATAAACAGCCCATGCAGCGCTTTGCATCATGTTTGAGCATGGCAGTCACCCTTCTGCTTCCCGCCACGGTTTACCTTCTCCACACTACAGCGCATCTCCCGGTAAGCAGGTGCACCGGAAAGGGGATCCATGGCCAGATCGTCCGTCAAAAGGTTAACATTGACACCTTGCTTGTCCCGGGCGAGCCGCCCTCCCCCCGTATGGCCGAAACCATGGCGGATGAGGACCAGGCCGGGCCAGGCAGCAGGCAGAATTTTTACGGGAAGCGTGACAGACGCCTGCTCCGTGGTTATTACTGCCAGGTCACCGTTTTTCAGGCCTTGTGCTTGTGCTATTGCATCAGCTATTTCCACCCTGTGACTCGTTTCGAGGCCGTTAAGCCAGGGCAGATTCATGAGCGTGGAGTGGGTATACATGGGCTGTCTAGCCCCGCTCACCAAATAATAGGGAAAGTTCCCTCCCTCATCCCCTGCACCCTCAGGCTCCACATAACAAGGCAGGGGGTCAAAGCCTGCATCCTTAAACATCCCCGCTTCCAGCTCGATCCGCCCTGAAGGAGTGGGAAAACCGTCCCGGAGATATTTTCCCCTGTTCTTATCCCTGTAAATGAAGCCCCTTGGTGACTGCTCAAGCTCTTCGAAAGTATACCCGGAACCCTGTAGCAGCTCACTTAAGAAAGCTTCTTCCGACGCATAGGTAAATTCATCCCCGTACAAACGGCGGCCCAGTTCGTTCATAATCCACCATTCAGACCTAGCCTCACCTGGCGGCTCAATTACTTTTTGCGCCAGGCGAATCAGCGATGGGGGCATCAGGTTATTCATACAAAGGTCCGTTCGTTCAAGAAAAGTGGTGCCGGGCAACAGGAAATGGGCCAGTTGGGCCGTTTCCGTTTCATATAGATCCGTCACCACCAACAACTCCAGCTGCTGCAGCGCCCGCCGTACTTTTGCCGTATTGGGCCAGGCCATCACGGGGTTCCCCGCCGTAACGATCAGGGCCTTGATCGGGTAAGGCTTTTCCCTTAGGATCGCTTCAGGTAAAAGGCCGGCCACATCACCCCAGGGAAAACCGAATTCCCGGGCAAAATAATCTGCACCCGGCGGCACCTTCTCCCGGGCAAACACCTCCTGGTTCAACGGAAGATCAGGGTTAAAAACAAAGCCTCCCGGTCGGTCAACATTACCACCCAGTGCTGCAAGAATAAGCATGGCCCTGTTCGTCTGGGTTGCCTGTCGGCCGTGCATACAACCTTCACGGCGGTCAATCACAGCAGGACGGCACGCAGCATAAAGACGGGCAAGTTTAACAATCTCTGCTGCAGGGACAGTTGTCACAGCAGAAGCCCACTGTGGGGTATAGTCAGCCACCGCCCCGGCAAGATTTTCAAAACCAACCGTGTGTTTAGCCACAAATTCCCAGTCATAAAGCCCTTCTTTGAGCATTACCCAAATCATGGCCAGAACCAGGGCCAGATCGGTGGCAGGCTTGATGGGGACCCAGAGGTCCGCTTTTGCTGCCGTGTCCGAAAAAAGGGGGTCCACCACTACCAGGGGCGCCCCCCGCTGCTGCGCCTCCATAATATCATCCATCACCCGTAAATAACGGTGGATCACCGTATGGGCAGGGTTTGTTCCAAACAAAAAGATGCCCCCCGCTTCCCGGAAATCACCTGTGGGAATCATACCCTTGCCATAAGTACCCTGGGCTGCCACGTACTTGGGCCCCACGCAAAGGGATTCGGTACCGGTCCGGTTAGGTGAGCCGAAATAATGGAGGAACCTACGGAAACAGGCCTGGGTGTTCAGCCGCGTAAAGGAAGCCCCTTCATAGGTAGCCAGGGCAGTGCCCCCGTAACGACGCCTGATGCGCTCCAGTGTTGTGGCAATCTCATCCAGGGCAGAATCCCAGGAAACAGCTTCCCAGCCCCTGGCCGGATGCCGGCGCATTGGACGGCTAATCCGGTCCGGATCATATATGAGCTGGCGGGCAGCAAGGCCCTTGCTGCAGAGTCCCCCCCTGTTCAGAGGGCTCTCAGGGTCACCTTCCACCTTTACCACAGCCCCGGCGTCATTCACGTGGACCTTAATTCCACAGTCCGCCTTGCAGAGGCGGCATACACTAAGAAAAACTCTGATCTTAGATCACCCCGATGCGTCTAATTAAATAGAATCAGGTAATATCACCATTCATCAATGTTTCGCAAATTCCCTCATCCTGCATCCTAACTACTGACTACTGACTCCTGACTACTTACAACAACTCATTTATCCCCAGCTTTTTCAGGGTTTCTTCCCGGGGCATGCCGTTTTCATCCCAGCCCTGGATTTGGTAGTACTGATCAAGCATCTGCCCAAATTGTTCCCGGTGCACTACTGAACCCTTTGCTGATCCGTCCGGCAGAGGATCGTTAAAAAGGCGGTCCGGCAGAGTGTCATGATCACGGTTGAAACCCTCCCTGCAGTTAAAAAGCCGCGTCATATTCCAAATCCTCGTCCCTGACTCCCTTAGCTCATCCAGGGACCAATCACGGGAATAAAGATAATTAAATGCCTGGCCATATTCAGTAAATGTGAGGGCAAAATTGGCAAAAAGGCATATGGAAAAAGAATTCATCAGTGGGTATTCACTGTGCAGGTGAGCTACAATTTCTGCTTTTCCATCATAGCTGAAGCGGTCCACCTTTTCCCGGAGCGCCATCAACTCCGACCGTAAAGTGGAACCCCGCACATGGCAGCCTCCCCGGTCTGCAGTGGCATACAATAAAGCCATTGCCTTCATCCCCCGGGGATCATAGCCCGGCAGTTCCAGGCCTTTCACGGCCATGGCAAAAGAAGTAGAACCTTCGCCGATCTCACGGGAGGCTTGCCGTACCCCCCGCCCCAAAAGCTCTCCGATGCCGTCCCTGTGGGCGATTTTTTCAATGAGCCGGGCCATCTCCCCGCCATTTCCAAAAGCAAGCTGAAGCCCGTCCAGGTCCTGCCCGTTAACAATGCCTTTTTCGTAACATTCCATGATAAAAGAAATTACAACCCCCGTGGAGATAGAATCAAGACCGTATTCCGTGCAAAGGTTGTCCAGCATAATCAGGGTATCCGCATCATGAATGCCGCAATTGGCACCGAGGGCATAGATACTTTCGTACTCGGGGCCGTCGTGCAGCAGTTCTTCCCCATCCTTTACCGTCTTCACGAGGCGCTTACAAGAAATGGGGCACCTGTTACAGCTCAGCTGCTTTATTTTCCTGTCAGTGAAATCATCAGGCCATTTACCTTCCATCTCCGGGAAAGTCCCTTTTTGCCAGTTACGCGTGGGAAATACTCCGAAATAATTTGCCACATCAATTGTGAGCAGGGTGCCCATCGTAGGGAATACCTTCCCCTTTGCCGTAAGGGGGTTTTCCCTGATCATGCGGGTAACAGTTTGCCCTATTTCTTTAAAACCGGGATCCTCGTTCCAGGGCAGGGCATTGGTGCCGCGCACAGCTACTGCCTTAAGGTTCTTCGAACCCATCACTGCCCCGGCCCCACCGCGGCCAAAATGCCTTTTCCCGGTGGTTACATTGGCCAGCAGCACCATGTTTTCCCCCGCCGGTCCGATCGATATTACCTGGGAGCGCTCATCCTGCAGTTCTTCTTTTATTTTCTTCTCCGTAAACGTTGTTCCCAGGCCAGTGAGGTGTTCGGCTTCTCTGAACTCAACTGTGCTATTCTTAATATAAAGATAAGTCGGCTTTGAGGCCTGTCCCGAGATAATAATTGCATCCAACCCCGTAGCCTTTAATTCCCTCCCTAAATATCCCCCCGCATTGGAATCAAGAAATGTCCCCGTAAGAGGAGACTTGGTTACGAGCTCGACCCTGGAGGAACTGGGGAAAATAGAGCCTGTAAGGGGCCCATTGGCAATAATAATTAGATTATCGGGTGAGAGGGCATCCGTCCCCGGCGCGAGATTGCGTAAAAGCAGGTAGGCCCCCAGCCCTTTTCCACCAATAATTTTAGTATAAATACCCTTATCAATGGACTCAATAGTCACTTTTTCAGTTGTCAGATCCAGCCATGCTATCTTTCCAAAAAACGGTACATCCATCCGGCATGCCTCCCATGCTCGCAA
>SKTJ01000265.1 GCA_007122565.1 Syntrophomonadaceae bacterium
AAGTAATGCCGGCCATATCGTAGGCTTTTTTGGCAGCCAGTCTGGCATAGACCGCATCTCCCAGTCCATCCAACCGGTTATCGAGGTTGGGGGAATCGGTTGCCCATCCTAAGCCTTTGATCCAGATAGGCTTGTCTGTAAATTGATAGGCTTTCTCTTCTGAAGCCAGTAAAAAGACGATAGCGCCGTCAACATCCGAACTCTTGTCCAGGTATTTTAACGGAGTAAACAGCTGGTCTGAATTAAGAACATCTTTTGCATCAATTTTTGCTCCATAAGCTGCAGTTGGATTAAAAAGGGCGTTGCCTTTGTTTTTAACTGTGACCAATGCACACTGTTCTTCGGTGGTGCCTGTCTCATACAGATACCGGTTCATTTCCAATCCGGCGATAAAGTAAGGATTCTCTTTCAGCGGCCTTACATAGGTCGGATCACAGGCATAAGAAGCGACATTTGCATAATGAAGTACATTGGATGCCTTGGAAAAAGCAGACAAGGTTATCAGGTCTAATTCGCCGGTCAGAATCTGCATGGCTGCCGATGCCAGTCCCTGCAATCCATCACCGGTAATACTCTGTACGGGCTTTAATACCGCCCCTAGCTGATCCGGAACGTATTCATCGGCGATGCTGATACCTTCCATGAAGTCTTCAGAGCATGCCACGAACGCATCGATGTCCTGAGGATGAACGCCTCCTGCATCCTCGTAACATTTTGTTGCTGCTTCGAAAATCATTTCCCGATAGGAAATATCCTGCGATGTTGTTCGAAAACTGGAATAACCCAAACCCACAATCGCAACTTTTTTGCTCACAATTATATCCCTCCTGTCTTGGTGTATACAGACGTACCCACGTGGCTGATATACAAATATAGCCACACCAAAGGACCCGATATGTGAGTGCCCCACATATCTGCCGCGCCTTTAAACCTCCTTTCCCAATAAAAAATTTTTATATGACACAAATAATATCTTGCTGTAATAAATTATAATATGCAAAATGTATGCCAAGCTATCATGCCAGGTAAAGTGCCATATTATCAGTAAACAGCAACGGTTGACCCAAACGAAACATGCGCTGCTGCATCATTTTGATGAAAAATTGCATAGGGCAAAATTTGCATCGTCTGCTTGCCTTTACAGGCATGTCCAAAGGCAAAAAAAAACTGACGTTTTTTGTGATGTTAAGGATGCAGGTTGAAATGATTAGCAGGTCAAACATGGAGTTAAACAATAAAAGGTACAGCACCGAACCACCTTGTTTAGAGGTGTAGTTTTCCAAAAAAATCATAATATGTATAAAACCTTCTAATACTTCAGATATTTGATACATCTATCAACAATACTATCACAAGATTTTTCCTGCGGTCAAGCCCTCAAAAAAATTTCATGCTGTCTGGCTCATCAATAGCTGGCAGGCAGGTTTTCTAATGAGCGTTAAGGATGGTAAAACGGTTAAGAATTAGGGGCGAAATCCTTCGCAAGATGTTTCAATGCATCTAAATGATCAAGCTGTGAATCTACTACTGATACCATAGCTTTTTAGGCCACAACAGGCGCACGGAGCCACGGAGCAAAGGATTTAACAAAATTTTTTTGCCCGGCAGGTAATTAGACAAACAAATAGAATATTAATAATAGTAAAACTATTATGGGGGCAATGACCGACAGGCCGTACATGGACGCTTAAGACCTGTTGTGAGCCAATGGCGTACCCGACCATATGATTGTGGTCGGTTTTTTATTTATACAAACACTTCCCCAACCAGGTGGTGGTGATACACGCTATGGGCCTGAAAAAACAAAGTAAGGAATGCATGGAGCGATTTTTAGCTTCGTTTTGAGTTTTAATTATGCTGGGCAGTATTACAAAAAAAATTGAGGTGAAAAATCAAATGAATCAATGTCGGGTTAAAATAATTAGTTTATTACTGGTAGTTCTAGTGCTATGTACTATCTTCCCCACATCAGCACCCGTCACATTAGCTGCCCAATCATCTGGTATGAATTTTGATGGAAGTCAAAGCAGCTGGGCAGAATTAGAACTTTTTGAAGCACAGGAATTAAATCTAACTTATCAAAATGTCATGAAGGATTTTCAAAGGAACATCACCCGGGAAGAGTTTTGCACGCTGGCCGTTAAGCTCTATGAAAAATTGACTGGCAAAAAAGCCCTGTCAGGACGAAATCCCTTTAAAGACACGACGAATCCTGAAATTCTGAAAGCCTTTCATTTGGGAATTGTAAAAGGTGTCAGTGATAACGAGTTTGCTCCAGGCTATAACATTACCCGTCAAGAAATCTGTGTGATGATTTACCGGACACTGGATGTTAGCATCTCTTCCCTGGATAAAGATATATCCGGCAACTTTCCATTTGCAGACCAAAACAAAATCGCTTCCTGGGCATTAGATGCAATGAAGTTTGCGTATAAAAATCAGATCATGAAAGGCTTCACCAGCACGACAATTGGGCCTCTTCAAAATACAACCAGGGAACAGGCAATTGTTTTATTAAAAAGAACGTACACCAATTACAGTAAAAATGGCCCGCCGCCGGCAACTGAAACGCCCATATCCACCTTCAACCCATCACTTATGGTGCCCATAAATGAACTTACCAGGTATAAGACGATGGGTGAGAACAGCCTTGTCTTCCCAAAGTTTGATCAGAAAATCGAATTGTATGCAGCATCGGGGGCAGAAAAACCTGCCACCAGGCCGGTTTCTGTCATTCATTTGCCAAATATAACATTAATCAATCCCGGCCATATCAATCTATCGTCCAATAAATCAATCTACACCCAATCATCCTACACCGCTTTTATCGATAAAACTGAAAACCCGTTGAGATGGTTTTATTATATTTTCAATTATGCCGCCTCCGCCAAAAAAGTCGTCTGGCAGGTTGCTACCTCCCCATTTAATGGCTATAGGGACAATTGGGAAAATCCTGTAGGTCTGGTGGCAAAAGGGGAGGTGGACGCTGCTGCTGGTGAATTCCAGATTGATTTTAGCAGTTTGAAAACAGGCCCTTCCCTTGTCATGGGCGGTTACTTCCACTTTACATCTTCCTACAAATCAATACCTCAGCAAAGACACACATTCTATGTTCGAGCTGTACCTGTGGATGCTTCGGGAAACTCAATTGGTGAGCCTGGCCAAGGAATCGCAGTTATTTACGGAGAAAAAGCAGCAGATCAGGATCCGTCCCAAGTCATCTCTTCCGGCTTCCAGGTATGGACACCGATTACTTCTTCCGGAACCTATTCTGGAGAAAACCAGGATCGCCCCTTTTACCGGCCTGTGATAACTGTTGACCCCAGAAACCAGGAAAACAGGATTTTTCA
>SKTJ01000216.1 GCA_007122565.1 Syntrophomonadaceae bacterium
CCAAAACCGCTCTTTTGCAAGAGTTCGCCCACTCTTTTCAGGAGAAGGAGGCTGGAAATGTTTGCAAAGCGTGGCTCCGGGGGGAAGTGCATCCCAATATCTCCAAGTGCCCCGGCCCCAAGCAGAGCATCCATAATAGCATGCAGCAATACATCTGCATCTGAATGCCCAGCCAGTCCCTGTTCCCAGGGAACGTTTACTCCACCAAGGATAAGGGGTCGTCCCTGTTGCAGTTGGTGTACATCATATCCCATCCCCACACGCATGGTCATATCAAACGCCTTCCTTTAATCGATGAGCCAGATAGAGTTCCGCCACCTTCAAGTCATGGCTTGTGGTCAGCTTGATATTTTCATAACTGCCGGGGACAATGCGCACAGCTGCTCCCATTCGTTCCACCAGCGCTGCATCGTCGCTCGCTTGAACGGCAGCCTGGCAGTGGGCCTCCCATAAGAGGGAGAACTTAAAGCACTGGGGCGTTTGTGCTGCTACCAGGGCCTCCCGCAGGGGCGTCTCCACAACAGTGTTATACTTATCCACCAGCTTGACTGTGTCCGTCAGAGGCACGGCTGCCAAGGCAGCGCCAAAGCGCTTTGCTTCCGCCACTACCCGCTGCAGCAAAAAGGAACTTATGAGGGGACGCACTGCATCATGTACACAGATAATCGCCTCATTATCCACATTACCGTAGAGAGCCTTCAGGCCCCGAAAAACAGAATCCTGGCGGCTTGTGCCGCCAGGAACAATAGTAATAGATTGGTTTCCGTTAAAATAATGCTTGCAGATTTCTTTCTCAAAATAAATTTCTTCACCGGGAGTAACAAGGACAAGCAGACGGGTAAAGATATTCGCAGCCAGACATGCCTCCAGCGTATGTACAATCACCGGCTTTCCTGCCAGTAACAGGTAGGGTTTTTTAATATCCCCGCCCATGCGCAACCCCTGGCCGGCAGCAGGCAGGAGCAAAACACATTCCTGTTTTTGCGGCAAAATAAGCCCTCCTAATAATACACACAAACCATCCGCAGACCGCTTTTTCTAATACAACAAGGCATTATTTCACAATGACCCACGATTTCAGTTCTTTATTCTGACTCCTGGCAGTCTTACTTCATCATTACCGGCAGAGCTCCCTTGGGCTTGGCAAAAATCATACGCCCCGCGGCCGTCTGTAGCACACTGGTTACCAAAACCTCAATGGTATCGCCGATATAACGCTTGCCGCCCTCCACTACGATCATGGTGCCATCGTCTAGGTAGGCCACACCCTGCCCCGCTTCTTTACCGTCTTTGATGATATGGGCACTCATCTCTTCCCCGGGCAACACCACCGGTTTGACCGCATTGGCCAGTTCGTTGATATTTAACACCATAACTCCCTGTAATTCACAAACCTTGTTCAGGTTAAAGTCATTTGTGAGAATTACACCGCTTAGATCCTGTGCCAGTTTTACCAGTTTGCTGTCCACCTCGGAGATATCATCGTAATCGTTATTTACAATTTTTACAACTATATTCAGTTCTTTTTGCATTTTGTTCAGGATATCGAGACCACGGCGACCGCGGTTCCTTTTTAGCAGATCCGAAGAATCTGCAATATGACGCAGTTCCTCCAGCACAAAGCCGGAAACAATGATTTCCCCTTCGACAAAGCCTGTTCTGCATATATCCATAATCCGCCCATCGATGATCACGCTGGTATCCAATACTTTTACGGGGGAGCTTTTCTTTTCCGCCGCGGCGGGCCCTCGCTTGGACAGTTGAGAGTAAATAAAAGGAAAATCATCCTTACGATTCATCATGAACGTAACGCCAAGATAAGCCATCACAAGCGTAACCGCCAGAGAAAGGTAGGATCCCACCCAGGGGATACGTGCAAGGGGAAAGCTGAGCAAAACTCCAATTATAAGTGCGATGATTAGGCCTATTACCCCCAGGATAATATCCTGGGTGGGGATGGTTTTCATTTTACCATCGGTCCAGACAGCCACATTGCCCATATGCGTAATAACAAAAGGAGTAATAAAAAAAACGATAAGGCCGAACATAGTACCCCCAAGTATAGCAAACCAGATGCTTTCCTGGGGAACAGGCAGACCCGTAGCGACAACCAGGGAGGGCACCGCTACTTTAAATAGTTCATATCCGCCGACAAAGCCAATAATCGTTATTATTATGCGAAAGATTCTTTTTATCATATTTACACCTCCTTTCCGTAGAAAAATGATTTTTTTCACAGTATTATTATAACTTATATTTTTACCCTAGTTCAAGAATTATTATGCGCAATCCTCTGTGAAAAATACGGCAATATTAGTGAAACAAGGCCCTGTGGTAAAAAAAAGACATCAGAAATAGATGCCCTTAATTACTTTTGGGGCCTCGAATATCTGCAAAGCTCAAGCTTTGGTGGGATTACTTTCAACCTGCACCTGTGTATGTTCCTCTTCGTTAACACGGTGGCTAAAAAGATCCTCAAGGTATCCCGCCATTTTTTCCCGGTCAATGCCTTTTACCATTAACAACTCACTGACCAGGATCTGTCTGGTACTCTCCAGCATCCGCCGCTCCCCGGAAGAAAGGCCTTTTTCCTCATCCCGTAATAGCAGACTGCGGGCCACCTCGGCTACTTTATATATGCTACCGCTTTTAATCTTGTCCATATTAGCACGGTAGCGCCTGTTCCAGTTGCCGTTTACCGGTTCTTCCTCTGTGCTCTCCAATATATCAAAGACTTCTCCGACCGCGCTCTTAAGGATGACATCACGCAGCCCAACTCTCTCCACATTATCAAGGGGAATCATTACTTTGATCCCGCCCAGGGGCATATTCATGATATAATATTTCTTTCTTGCCCCCAGAATTTCCTTATCCTCAATGGCTTCAATAACTCCTGCGCCGTGCATAGGGTATACAACATTGTCCCCGATATTAAACATGCAACAGGCCCTCCTTCAGACCGTACCACGGCCTTAATTGTAAACGGTAAAAAACGGTAAACGTTCCCAGCTAGCCATGAAAACAACCTGTACTAAAATTTTAACATAAAAATAAAATTGTGTCAAAGATTCAGCCCGGGTTCTGTATTGACAACGATTTGCAGCAACAAGTATAATAATTAAAGATGCAACTGTTAGGAGTCAGAATTTCTGAATACCTGATTATCGCTAAAAAGGTATTGTCAAAAGAGAGGTGACCGGTAAGTTATGAAAACAAAGAATGATGAGGTTGTCAGCCTGTTTCAGGATAAGGTATCTGAGTTGCTGTTGCGCCACCGCAGCATCCTTGATACCCTCTCCCAGCACGCTGAATCGGCAATCCGCGTTAATAAATCCATCACCAGGACAGTTACAAGCTGCGGGTGCATCTCCGTAAATGCACACAAACAGCATATCCCCCCGGAAGTATCCCTGGAAGAATGCCGCAAGTATCTTAAATCCCATATTGAAGGGTCCCTCTGTGAAAGCTGTAAAGAAATGGTCGAAGAAGAAATGGGTAACAATCTTTTTTACCTGGCAGCCATCTGTCACCTGCTGGATATTCAATTAGATGACATTATTAAGAGGGAATATAACCGCCTGGAAGCCCTCGGGTTGTTCCACCTAAGCTGATAGTGCAGAATCAGTTAGATAGCTGGTAGTTAGTTAGGAGATAGGTAAAGATTCCCAATCTTGCACCTTATCGGAGAGATGACTAGCCACAGCCGCCCTTAGAGTGTTGCTATCATTCCATAGCCAGATCCAGGGCCTCGGCAAGTGATGAGACGGGGACAAGCTCCAGATTATTTTTTGCCTGTTGTTCTCTGAAAAATTGGGATCTTAAATTGCCACGGGGCAGGATACAGCAGGTATACCCCATCTTTAAGCCCTCCTGCAACCGTTCTGCCAGGCGGCCCACCGGTCTCACCTCCCCGGTTAATCCCACTTCTCCCACAAACATGGTCCGGGTTTTAAGGGGCTTGTCCCTGTAACTGGAAGCAAGTGCCAGTGCCACAGCCAGGTCCACTGCCGGTTCCATGATCTTCACTCCACCCACTACATTAATAAAAATATCGCAACTGGTGAGAGGTAAGCCAACCCGTTTTTCCAGGACGGCAATAAGCAAAGATGCGCGGTTAATATCCAATCCTGTGGCGGTGCGCCGCGGTATTCCACCGCTATAGCTCGGTGATACCAAACCCTGCACCTCTACCAACAGGGGCCTGCTTCCCTCCATTACGGGCACAACCGCGGAGCCGGGAGAAAATGCCGGCCTTTCGGAGAGAAAGAGCGCCGAGGGATTTTGCACCTCCGTCAGCCCCTCCGCTTCCATGGTAAAGATTCCCAGCTCACTGGTGGAGCCGAAGCGATTCTTTGCCGCACGCAGAATACGAAAGCTCTGGTACCTGTCTCCCTCAAAATTAAGCACACAATCGACCATGTGTTCCAATATGCGGGGGCCGGCCAGGACCCCCTCCTTGGTAACATGCCCAATGATAAAAAATGTGATTTGTTTGCTTTTAGCCAATTGTACCAGGGAAGCCGTAACCTCGCGGAGTTGGATAACGCTGCCGGGGACCCCGCCCAACTCTTTTTTCATTACTGTCTGAATGGAATCAATCACTACAACCTGGGGGCGGCCCTCCGTAATTTTGCTCTCGATTCTGCTGTATTCCGTATCTGCCAGCACAAGCAACGACTGCCCGTTAAGCCCAAGCCGTGCCGCACGCATCTTTAACTGAGCCAGGGATTCCTCACCGGTGACATAGATCACCTGTAAACCACTGGAAACAAACCCCAGTGCTGCTTGCAGGAGCAGTGTGGATTTGCCAATTCCCGGATCCCCACCCACCAGGACCACGGAACCGGGTACTGTACCGCCGCCAAGCACTCTGTCAAGCTCCTTTATGCCTGTGAGCAACCGTTCCTGTTCCAGTGAAGGGATCTGCTCCAGCAGTGTGAGTTCTCCCCCTTCCCCTGCCAGACGGGGGCTTTTGTCTGCAGGGACAACCTGTTCTTCGACCAGTGTATCCCCTTTGCAAACGGGACAATAACCGGCCCATTTGTATGTTTTGTAACCGCATTCGTGACAGTTGAAAACAGTTCTTATTTTCGCCAATAGTTTACTCCTTTCAACTGACCCCTGCTGCGGCATAGGAGCGCAGATCCGTCAGGTTGATTTCGTCCCAGTGGCTGCCTATTTCCGGCGACTCCAGGATGACGGGTAATTCTTCCGGCCAGGGATAGGAAAACAGGGTGGAGAAAGCCTCCGGTGGGATTAAACCTTCCCGCAGGTGGACATGTCTGTCCCGGTGGGCACCGCGGGGGGAGCCAATGTTGTTCGCATGGATGGCCATCACCCGTTCAAAACCCACAGCGGCAAAAAGCTCATCCATGCTTTTCTTTGTCCCTTCTGCTGAGGATAAATCATAGCCTGCGGCCCAGGCATGGGCCGTATCGAGGCAGATACCAACAGGGGCGTTAGGGCCAAGCTCTTTGAGTATCTGGCCGAGGGGGGCAAACTTTCCACCGAGGGAAGACCCACCGCCTGCTGTATTTTCCAACAGGAGCCTAACCTGAGGCGGCCATTTTTTTAACTCCTGCTTCAGCATTGAAATGAACAACTTCATTCCCGCATCAAAACCCCGTCCCCCGTGACTTCCCGCGTGCATTACAACATATGGAGCACCGATCAGCGCAGCCCGCTTCATAGTTTCCTGCATGAGCTCACAGGACTTTCTTAAAAATATTTCGTTGGCAGAGGACAAGTTTACCAGGTAGGCAGAATGAATTACCAGGGGATAGATGCTTTTTTCTGCCAGCAGGCGGCGCCGCTGCTCCAGTTCTGCCTCATTTGGCGGAGCGAGATGCCAGGCCTTGGGGCTCCCGATAAAGATCTGCAGACTGCGGCAACCGAGCCCTACAGCCCGATTTACGTTGTGGGAAAATCCTCCCTTTAACGGCATATGAAGACCAACTCGCATGAATTTCCTTCTTTCTATTTAGATAGTGTCAATCTCGGATACAATTAAGTCCGCCGCCTGGCGGGGCGAAGGATGTTTGATGATGGGCCGGCCGATGACCAGGTAACTGGCTCCTGCCAGCAGGGCCTGTTTTGGGGTGAGGATGCGCTGCTGGTCATCCCTGGCTGCCCAGGCGGGACGCACTCCCGGGGTGACGATGAGGAAGTCCCCACCGCAACGCTCCCTGAGCAGCACGGCCTCACGGGGAGAGGCGATTACCCCATCCAGGCCGCAGCTCAGCCCCATCCGTGTCAATTCCACCACGTGCTCATCCAGGGGCCTGGACACACCCCCCCCCTGCAGCATTTCCTCACTCATGGAAGAAAGAACCGTTACCCCTAACACTATGGGCCGGGGCAGGTTTAATTTTTTTGCCGTATCCGTGACCCGGTCTACCGCAGCTTTGACCATCTCCCGCCCGCCGCTTAAGTGAACGTTAAACATATCCACGCTGTAGCGGGTGGCCACCTCCGCAGCCTCTGCCACCGTGTTGGGAATATCGTGAAACTTTAAATCGAGAAATACCCTGACACTTAGTTCTTTCAGCGCCTCAATAATTGATGGACCGCAGGCAACAAACAGGCGGCTGCCCACCTTAAAGTAATTAAGAGGTGGCGTAAGCTTGCGCACCAGCTCACAGGCTTCCTCTGCACTGTCCACATCGAGGGCTACGATAATTTTTCCTGCCGCGTCCCCCGCCGAAGCCACCGGTCTTTTTTCTTCCATGTTCCCACCTTCCTTCCATTTCAAGAAGCAAGAATCAGGAGACAAGAGGCCACTGCGGACGGCTGTGGGCAGCCGCCCCTACAAAAATCCTGTCCTCCTGCCCAACCTGCCCAACCTTCCAACTTCCAACCTTCCAACTTTCCAACTTTCCAACTAATCATGTGCTACGCCAACCAGTTCGTGCAGGCTTTCAAGCCCTGCCTTTTCCAGGTAGTCATTCAGTCCGGCAGCAATTTGGGGGATTGTTTGTGGTTCCACAAAGTTCGCCGTCCCCACTGCAACAGCGGTGGCGCCTGCCATGATGAATTGCAGGGCATCATCAGTATTCATGATCCCGCCCATACCGATCAAGGGCAGCTTTGTCGCTTCAAATATCTCGTAAATCATTTTTACAGCCACGGGGCGAACAGCCGGTCCGGAAAGACCGCCAAAACGGTTTCCCAAGAGAGGCCGCCCCGTTGCCACATCGATGACCATGCCCCGCAGGGTATTGATTGCGGAGAGGATGTCGGCACCGCCGGTTGCGGCAGCGCGGGCCAGATCAGCGACAGCAGTAACATTGGGGGTAAGCTTGGCAATTAGGGGCTTGTTCCAGACGGAGCGCACCTTGCTCACGAGGCTCTCCAGTATTACAACATCAGTGCCGAATAAAATACCCCCTTTCTTCACGTTGGGGCACGAAAGGTTCAACTCCAGAGCGGCAATCCCGGTTTGGCGGTCCAGCGCTTCTGCAAGGGCCACGTATTCCTCTTCCGTATCTCCGGCAATGCTGATGATCAGGGGGATATTTCTGTTTTGTAAATGGGGCAGTTCTGCCTTAAGAAAGTGCTTTAGGCCGGGATTTTGCAGCCCGATTGCATTTAACATCCCGGCAGGTGTCTCTACCAGACGGGGTGGAGGATTCCCGGAGCGTGGCTTAAGTGTCAGTGTCTTAACCACCAGACCCCCCAGGCCCTCTAGTCTCATCAGAGATGCATATTCATCACCAAAACCAAAGGTGCCGGATGCAGTCAGCAGAGGTGTTTCAAGAGCCAAAGATGCTATTCTTGTCTTAAGCGAGGGCATTTACCAGACCACCTCTTTACTGTGAAATACAGGGCCTTCCCGGCAAACGCGTTCGTATACCGTCTCCCCATCTTTTTGAATTAACACAGAACAACCCTGACAGGCACCTACACCGCAAGCCATATTTTCCTCCAGAGAAACCTGCAGCGGATAGCCCCACTGCCCGTTCTCACGGGCCAACACAGCAAGTAAGGGACGGGGGCCACAGGCAAAGAGCTCTCCAGGGGATAACCCCCGGTCAAGGGCACGCTGGAAAGCTTGAGGAAGCTTTCCCTGCTCACCCACTGATCCATCCTCCGTGATATAGTGAATCAAAACACCGGGAGAAAGAAATCGTTCCACCGGCAAAAGAGCTGTAGCATCCGCCGCCCCGTAAAAAAGATGCACGGATTTTCCCCCATTAAGCAGGCTCTCTCCGAGGAAAAGAAGGGGGGCAACACCGACGCCTCCAGCAAGTAATACAGCAGGTTCGCTGCCGTAGTACGTAAAAGGTGTGCCAAGGGGTCCGAGACAGTCCAGCCGGTCGCCCTCCTGCAAACAGCTTAAAAGGTCTGTTCCTGCACCAACGCGACGAAAAAGGAGCAGCACGGTACCTGCAGCGGGAGAAGTTCCCGCCACACTGAAAGGACGGCGCAGCAAGGGGGAAAGACCTGTGCTAACGCGCAAATACAAAAATTGTCCCGGTTGCGCCGCTTGAGCCAGGTACGGCTCCTCCAGGGTGAGATAGTAAAAATATGGGCTTATCTCCTCTAATTTCCGTACAAGGGCCCGGCACTGTTTCAAAGGCGCCCCTCCTTAAGCATAGTCTCTACAGTGGGGTTAAAAGCATCGCTCATTCCTTTAACTTCTCCCCGGCACATTTTTATATCCCCTCCCACCACAGTCAAAACGGGAAGGCCACGCAGTTGCCAGCCATCAAAAGGTGTGTTCCTGCCCTTCGTATATAACCTTTCCTTAGCTACCTTTCTTTCAGCCCCGGGGTCTATTACCACCAGGTCTGCAATTGAGCCTGGCGCCAGCGTACCACCAGGGACACCCAGGATACGGGCAGGAGTAGTGGACAGACAGGTAACAAGGCGTGACAGAGAGATAAATTCGGTCTCCACAAACCGGGAAAAGAGGAGGGGGAAAGCCGTTTCCAGGCCGCTTACACCAAACGGTGCGCTGATCAAATCCCTTTCCTTTTCCGCCGCATGATGGGGCGCATGGTCAGTGGCAATGACATCGATCAAACCACTGCGCACCGCCTCGCGCAGCGCCGCCCGGTCCCCTTCATCACGCAGTGGGGGATTCATTTTTGCTGCTGTATGATAATCATCGATTGCTGCTTCTGTAAGGAGCAGATGATGGGGAGTCACTTCGGCAGAGCAGTTTACACCCGTCTCCTTTGCCCAGTGCAACAGGGAAACGCTCAGCCTGCTGCTAAGGTGGGCTAAATGGAGGTGCCCCCTTCCTTCGAACTGCAGGAGCAGGTCCCGGATCACAGCCACCGCTTCAGATGTGGCGGAAATAACAGGCAATCCGAGGCGGTTAGCGGTGGGGCCCCTATGGATAACACCCCCGGCCACAAGGGATAAATCCTCACAGTGGGAGAGCACCGGCAATCCCAGTCCGCCGGCAAATTGCAATGCCCGCAGCATTAGGGCGCTGTCGGAAACAGGGCGGCCATCATCAGAAAAGCCCTTTACCCCTGCCGCTGCCAGTTCCGTCATGGCTGACAGTTCCTTTCCCTGCAACCCTACCGTCAGTGCACCTATGGGATAAACCCGGGCCAAATCGGCCCGGTCAGCCCGCTGCCTGATATAGGACACCGTCTCCTTACTGTCAACGGGGGGAGTGGTATTGGGCATACAAGCCACGGCAGTGAATCCACCGGCTACCGCTGCAGCACAACCGGTGGCAATTGTCTCCTTTTTCTCGCCTCCCGGTTCCCGTAAGTGTACATGCATGTCGATCAATCCCGGGAGCACAAATTTACCGCCTAACTCCAGTACAGGAACATCCACCGCTCCCAGGGAAGGGGCCATACCTTCAACAATACCATTGCGGATGAGTACCTCCACCGGTCCATTCCGGTTGCTTGAGGGGTCACACAGGATACCACCGCGCAGTAACAGATCCATTCACTTACCTCCTTGCGGACGGCTGTAGGCAGCCGCCCCTACAACAACCAACCAACCTACAAATGTAACCTTCTCAATCGGGTTTTTAACTGCCTCCTGACCCTGTCTCCTGACTGTAGGGTCGAAAACTGGCGTAGTGGCTTAGGTAGGCCTATCTGTTTGCTGTCCCTTTCGGTTGACAGTGCCTCAATATCCTGCCTTACTCTATCTCCAATTCCCGCCTCTTCAAACCCGGCGTGCGGTTTTCCCGCACCGGGCTTACCTACCGGTTTCATAACAAGGTTTATGTGTCCTATCTGCTGGTCAGGCTGCCTGGGTATATCTTTTCAGTTTGTAGTCGTTGTAAAGTCCGATTGTTCCATAGATATACACCATGCTCCACCTTTTCCAGCCGAACCCCGAACGCCCTGCTGCTCTTTGCAGGTGCCTGCGTACTTTCTTCATCACCCAGTATCTGATGTAGCTAAAACAGCGTGCCGAATTTCCTATGCAATAGTAGTTGCAGTATCCTCGCAGTTTCGGGTTTATTTGCTCAATTATTTTCTTCACCGGCTGCGAGGTAAACTTGCTGAATATCTCCTGAAGTTCCGCTATTAGCTTCTTGCGCTTTTCCTGTTTGGGTGTGTAGTAGGGCATCCATTTTCCATTTCTACTCCTGCTTCTACGGAACTCAAAGCCCAGGAAGATGAAGCTTTCGCCTTTGGTGAGGTCTGCTACTTTGCTCTTTTCCTGGTTCAGTTCTACCTGAAGTTTCTCCAGTTCTTCTTTGATTCTGCGTCCTGTTGCTTCTACGAGCCAGCTGTTTGACGGGTGCCAGTTGATAAGCACGACCAGATCATCAGCAAAGCGGGCGTATTCCAGTTGTGTGTAGTTACCTTGTTTGGTCGTTTCTTTGGCTTTCTCCAGCATTTTGTCGACTTCGTTCAGGTAGATGTTCGAGAGCAGGGGGGAGATAACCCCGCCTTGTGGTACGCCTTTTTTCCCCGTTGCTTTAAGGATAAGTTTCAGGAGGTGCATGATGTTTGCATCGTTTACGCGTTTTGCTACTTTCTCCAGGAGTATGTGATGGCGCACGTTGTCAAAGTATGCTTTCATATCCAGGTCAATGACTGTTGTTTTGCCCTGGGCTATGGCGGTAGCTACTCTTTGCACCGCTTCCTGGGGTGAGCGTTTGGTACGATAGCCGTAGGAGCCGTCCTGAAAGTCTGCTTCGAAGATGGGTTCCAGGATAAGGCGCAGGGCACCCTGTACTACTCTGTCGCGTATGGAGGGTATGCCTAAGGTTCTGGTCCCGCCATTTGCTTTGGGTATTTGCACCTGCTTGTTACGCAGGGGTTTGTAGGTTCTTTGCTGCAGTTCTTGCTGTATCTGCTGCAGGAACTCATCCCTGCCTCCTGATTCGATGTCCTCAAAGCTTATTCTATCACTTCCCGGTGCGCCGTTGTTCTCCTTGGCCATCTTGTAGGCTTTCTGAAGGGTCTCTGTTTTACAAACGTGCGTGTAAAGTCCCCAGAAGCGCCATTCGGGTTCAGACTTCGCCTTATCATATATCCTTCGTCTCAGGTCCTGCAGGTTTATGGATGTTTTTGTCATTGCCATCCCTGCCTTTCCATGTGGTTGAAGGAGTTACCAGTTAGTGTGGACCCTTCCCTCTTGCGGCATTACCCGATTTCATAGGTACTACGGACCCCTCCGCCACCCTCTCGCCTTTCTTCCCTTTTCCCAGGTGCTCTGGTTATAGGGCTTACCTTACTTCCGCGATTTCTCGTCCGGGGCGAGGAGGGCTTCCCCAGTTGCTTGGAACGTCCTGTGCCGCCGTGCCGCCACTAACACCCCGCTGGAGTGCATCCCGCGTATCAGTCAGATTTTCGCGGGTGCATGCTGCCTTCGTCCAGTCAGTAAAGACTCGGCCCCCAGGTTTTACAGTTTTCGAGGCTACCTGTGTGTTCACTTACGTTGCGGCCCAGCAGCTCACTCACCATCCTTACAATGGCTTTGTCGGCAGACTTCAGGATGTTGGTCTCCCGCTACCCTGCTGCCCAAGTTACAGAGCTCTGACTTTTACTCTGGCGGGCCTATTCCCGCCGAACGCCCCAGCCTTCGGCTGGGCATACACTGACTACTGACTACTGATCATTATTCTGACTCCTGACTACTGAATCCGTAACATGATTTACTATATATCGCTCCTGGCGCTCATGTGTTACCACTTTCTGTC
>SKTJ01000220.1 GCA_007122565.1 Syntrophomonadaceae bacterium
TCATGGTCAATGGCTTTACCAATATCGTGAAGCAAGCCGGCCCGCTTGGCCAGCTTTACATCAAGACCCAGTTCAGCAGCCATGATGCCTGCCAAATGGGAAACTTCAATCGAATGCTTGAGCACGTTTTGGCCGTAACTGGTGCGAAACTTCAGGCGTCCAAGCATCTTAATCATTTCCTGGTGTATTCCGTGTACATTAACAGAGAAAGCAGCCTGCTCACCTTCTTCTCTGATCTGTACATCTACCTCGTTGCGCGCTTTTTCAACCATCTCCTCGATCCTAGCGGGATGAATACGCCCGTCGGCAATTAATTTTTCCAAAGCTATGCGGGCAACCTCCCGCCTAATCGGATCAAAACCTGACAAAATTACTGCCTCCGGAGTATCGTCTATGATGAGGTCAATTCCGGTGAGCGTCTCCAGGGTACGGATATTTCTACCCTCACGTCCAATAATACGCCCCTTCATTTCGTCGTTCGGCAAGTTTACCACAGATACTGTGGATTCAGAGACATGATCAGCAGCACATCTTTGAATCGCCTGGGTAATAATTTCACGCGCTTTTTTATCCCCGTCTTCTTTGGCCTGTTGTTCCACATCCTTAATCAACTGTGCTATTTCATGCTGTATTTCGTCCCTAACTCTCTGCAAAAGAATATCCTTTGCCTCTTCTGTGCTTAAGCCGGAGATTCTTTCAAGCTCAGCTACTTGCTGGTGAAAAGTATTGTCCAGCTTTTCCCGAACAAGGGTCGTTTCATTTTCCCGGTTTTTCAGATCATCTTCCTTTTTTTCAAGGTTGGTAATCTTCTTGTCCAGCGATTCTTCTTTCTGCATAATGCGCCTTTCAAATCGCTGCAACTCAGAACGACGTTCCTTTACTTCCTTTTCCAGTTCATTTCGTAGTCGGTGAACCTCATCCTTCGCTTCAATAATTTTTTCTTTTTTGATTGATTGATTTTTTTCTTCCGCTTCTTTTAAAATTTTAACAGCCTGTTCTTCCGCAGAAGATATTTTGGCTTCTGCAAGTCGTTTGCGCAAGATATAACCGCCAAAGGTTCCAAGTAAAAGTCCAACAATAGCGATAATAATATTAGTAACCAATAGAAATTTTCACCTCCTGTTTCATTTTCAATAAAAAATAAGCTGTACACTAACAGCTTAAATAGAAATGGCCATATTAAACTCTTCAGGATCGAATTATAAGTTTATCCTGCTTCTTTATAATGAAGTGCCCGCCACAGCATCATTTATGGTCAAATCTATTTTAAAGCTGTAAAAATGCTTATAACATTAAAGCCTTCCTGCAATCATTCTATCCCTTTTGCTTACATTATGTCAAGTAATAAATGTTTTTAATTCACGAGCACATTCCTAAAGTCGTTTTACTACTTACTCATTTGCCTTATCTTTGGTTTCCTGCTCCTGCTCACCTTTTTCCGTAAGGGGCAGGTTATAATGACTACGAATCTGCTCCTCGATCGCCCTACTTATTTCCGGGTTTCCTTTAAGGTACTCTCTGGCATTTTCTTTACCCTGTCCAATCTTATCCTCACCATAAGAATACCAGGTTCCGCTTTTATTAATAATATCTTGCTCCAAAGCCAAATCAAGGATACACCCTTCCCTGGAAACACCCTTACCATAAATAATATCAAATTCGGCTTGCTTGAAGGGCGGTGCCACTTTATTTTTCACTACTTTGGCTTTGGTACGATTGCCAATTTGCTCGTTACCTTGTTTCAGGGGTTCCTGTTTGCGCACATCAATCCTAATCGTGGCATAGAACTTAAGCGCTCTTCCCCCCGGGGTTACTTCAGGGTTCCCAAACATCACCCCCACTTTTTCCCGAATTTGGTTAATAAAAATAGTCGTAGGCAAAAACTTGCTTACTGCACCGGAGAGCTTGCGCATAGCCTGGGACATGAGCCGAGCTTGCAGACCCACATGTGTGTCACCCATTTCCCCTTCAATTTCTGCCCGCGGTACAAGTGCTGCCACTGAATCTATTACAATAACATCAATGGCTCCGCTGCGCACCAGTGCCTCTGCAATTTCTAAAGCCTGTTCGCCCGTATCCGGTTGTGAAACGAGCAGTTCATCAATATTTACACCCAATCTTTTAGCATAAAGGGGATCCAGAGCATGTTCGGCATCAATAAACGCGGCATATCCTCCGGCTTTCTGTGCTTCTGCAATCACGTGTAAGGCTACCGTTGTTTTACCCGAAGATTCGGGACCAAAGATTTCAATGATGCGCCCGCGCGGCAGGCCACCAACTCCCAGAGCCAGATCCAAAGTTAAGGCCCCGGTGGGAATCACAGCAACATTTGCCCTTGTATCAGACCCCAGTTTCATGATCGAACCTTTACCATGCTGCTTTTCTATCTGCAATAAAGCCAATTCCAATGCCTTATCTTTTTCCATTTCGGCCTCCCTGCATGTTGAAGTATGAAAATATATGGAGAATTTCTACATTAAAAGGGGAAATTCCTTCCTTATTTATGATTATTTTAATAAAAACTTCCGCACTGGTCTGTAGACCGGGCCTGAGGGGGTTAAATTACTTTCCATCAAAAAGAAACTATCCACACTAAGAGTGCCTGCACAGTGCCATTCTCTGGACAAAGCATCTTGTGATATATAGGCGGTTTCATTTTTATTTGCCCGGCCAATGGTGATGTGAGGTTTAAAAGTGTCGTGCCCTCTCTCTCTTGCCCCATGATTCTCTTTCAGTGCCTTATCAATATCCAGTGCCAATCCTGTTAGTTCAATTGTACCTTTTTCCAGGCCAATCCAGATAACCCTCGGTCTTTTCAATGTGGGAAAAGCGCCCATTCCGGAAAAAGACAGAGTAAAAGGTGCATGTTCATGCGTAATATCATCCATTGCCCTGCAAATATTTGGAACAGTTGATCGATCAATATCCCCGAGAAATTTAATGGTTATATGCAGCAGTTCCCTGCTTACCCAGCGGAATCCCCTGGTCATGATTTCCATATCACGTTGAATCTGTTCTATTTCTGTTCGAATATGTTGTTCCAGGTTTACAGCAATAAATGCGCGCATATCATTTCCCTCTTATGTAATCCAGCCTGATCCATAATGCGACAATCATCTACTTAGTTCCACCAATAGCAGGATAACCCTTCCCAACGCACCTATTTTTCCATATAAAACCGCTCGAAACTGAAATGGTGGGGGAATTGGTTAATCGCCAGCAAATCGACTGTTTGAGGCTGCCACACAGTATCCTCTTCCGTGGAAGTAAAATTAATTAAAGCAAGGGTGTATTCCAATTTCATATTCTGTGTATTCTGCA
>SKTJ01000045.1 GCA_007122565.1 Syntrophomonadaceae bacterium
TAAGGAAATATCTGGCAAGATCAACCATACAGGTTTCCTCGTCCATGACCACCATACCGCCTGAGCCCATCATGGCTCCTGCCGCTGTGAGAGAGTCAAAATCAACGGGGAGATCAAGCTGATCTTCCGGAATACAGCCGCCGGAAGGTCCGCCGATCTGCACTGCCTTATATTTTTTACCTTCCCGGATGCCCCCGCCAATATCAAATACAATTTCCCGCAAACTCATGCCCATGGGAACTTCACAGAGACCCGTGTTGTTCACCTTACCTGTGAGTGCGAAAATTTTTGTCCCCTTACTCCGTTCTGTTCCCACCGCTGTAAACCAGTCTACGCCGTTACGCATAATCAGGGGGACGTTGGCCAGCGTTTCCACGTTATTAATACATGTTGGTTTCCCCCACAATCCTTTCACTGCAGGGAATGGCGGCCGGGGCCGGGGCATTCCCCGTTCCCCTTCAATGGAGGCCAGAAGTGCAGTTTCCTCACCGCAGACAAATGCACCAGCCCCCTCCTTGATATTAACTTTAAAATTAAATCCCGTATCCAGAATGTTAGTTCCGATAAATCCGTACTCCTCTGCCTGGGTAATAGCCGTACGCAATCGCCGCACCGCCAGTGGATATTCGGCCCGCACATAAATATAAGCTTCGTCGCTGCCGATAGCCTTACCGGCGATCATGATCCCCTCAAGCACGGCATGGGGATCTCCTTCAAGCACACTGCGGTCCATAAAAGCACCGGGGTCACCCTCATCAGCATTGCAGACCACATATTTCTTCCCATTCTGACTGCGATATGCAAACTCCCATTTCATCCCCGTGGGGAAACCGGCACCACCCCGCCCCCGCAAACCTGATTGTTTCGTCATTTCCACAACTTCCACAGGATCCAGCTTTAAAGCATTGCGCAACCCCTGATATCCACCGCGGATTATATATTCATCGATATTATCCGGATCAATAACGCCGCAGTTGCGCAACACCAGCCGCTTCTGCTTGGCGTAAAAGGGAATCTCTTCATGTGAGGTAACCCGCTCTTCTGTGGTGGGATCCTTGTAAAGAAGCCGCTCCACCACATTGCCTTTAACAAAATACTCCTCCACCAGTTCAGGCATATCCTCCGCTGTAACTTCGCAATAGAATATATCTTCCGGGTATACAATAAAAATGGGGCCCTTTTCACAAAACCCGTGGCAACCGGATAGAATAATACGTATCTTATCCTCCAGGTTGTGTTTTTTCAGTTCAGCTTGCAGTGCTGCATGAACATCCAGGGCACCGGAAGAAATACAGCCCGTCCCGGCACAAATAAGGATTTGTTTTTCGTACAATTCGCTCCCTCCTTCCAGCAAACCTTATATTTAATCTTTCAGATAACCCGGGCTGTGTGCCACCCTTTCAACGATAGCCTTGCGCTTTGCCCCGCACGCCTCACTTTCGTGACAAAGCGGCCCGGAAAGGCAGCACTCCACAAACTGGCTGCAGGGATTATCCTTGCTATTGAAACACTCTTTACAACATGCATCGAGAAACTTTTCCATCTCCCTTTGCTCCCCCTTCCCAAAGCTTGCTTATACTTGGTCTATAATCCCTTGTAACTTTTCCGGTGTAAGTTTACCAAAAGTGCGATCATTAATCATCATCACCGGAGCGAGTCCGCAGGCCCCAATACAGGCAACTTCTTCGTATGTGAATTTTAAATCGGGGCTTGTCTCTCCCACTCCCAATTCCAAAATCTCCTGCATTTTATCCGCCACTTTGGTTACCCCACGGACGTGACAGGCTGTCCCGCGACAGATCCGCACAATATTCGCGCCCCGCGGTTTAAGGTGAAATTGGGAATAAAATGTTGCCACCCCGTAAACTTTACTTACTGGCATACGCAGTTTCTTTGCCACGTACTCCAGCTCCGGCCGGGGCAGGTAACCGAAAACTTCCTGGACTTTTTGCAGGATGGGAACCATTGCACCCTTTTTCCCGGTAAACTCCTGCATCAGCTCATCCACCTTGGCCGCATCCAAGCTCTCCTCTGTGGTATTCGCCTCCTGACACTGACACAAAACCATAACCTCCTTTTTCAGCCTTCTGTTTGTGAACAATCAAGCAATTCCGGCAATTTCTGCCGATTTAGACCATTAAATATTTCTCTATTCCCGGCTCATAATCCTGCCTTGTGTGAAATTTTTCATGTAATAGAAGATAGACTTAGGGGGTGGATGGTAGGAGATAGAACGTAGAACATAGAGGATAGATGGACAGGGGACGGGACAGGGCTCTTACCATTAAAAATTAAGCATCTTACGAGTAGCTAACTTTTAATTATGAGCAGCACTGCCGCAGCAATTGCAATAAAAATGACCAGTGTTACCGGATTGTCAAACACAAATACACTCCTCAGGTGCTTTTAAAAATAGTATGCCCTGGGCAGTTATTTGCATTATTCCGGCTCACTGGCATCCGGGATCCGACCTCTATTTTCGCAGGGGCCAACATGCACATTGATCGTGATAACATCTTCTCTTTTTAAAAAAATATTTTCTTCTACATCATGGGCTACGGCATGGCCCTCTTCCACACTAAAGGAACCATCTATGCCGATCTCTATATCTACCAGCAGGCAGGAGCCGCTGCTGCGGGCCCGCACCTGGTGTATCTCCTTTACGTTGGGCACATCCCGGGCAAGTGTGGTGATCTCCTGCAACGTTTCCGGGGAACACATGCTGTCCATAAGTTCCTTACCTGCATCGCGCATGATACCCAGACCCATCATAATAATCAGGACCGCCACCATGATACCGGCTAAAGGATCGAGGTAATAAAGGATGGGATAACCGAAACCGGCACCCAGTCTTGCTCCCCCAATACCGACCAGGGCGGCCAGGGAAGAGAGAACATCACAACGGTGGTCCAGGGCATTGGCCTTGATGGCACGGGAATTCTCATTTTCACCCACTTGCCACATGTAGCGGTAAAGGATCCATTTGACCACGATAGAAAAAACGGCGGCATAAAGTGCCACCTGTCCAGGAGGTCCAACCGGTTCAACCCGTAGCGTTAACAGCGAAGCTACCGCCAGATAAAAACCGGTTGCCATGATCAGTAATCCCACGATATTCTGGGCCAGCGTCTCCGCTTTTCCGTGTCCGTAAGGATGCTCAGCATCGGCCGGCTTGTATGAAGCACGTAAACCGAACAAAACAACGATATTGACCATCAGATCTCCGGCGGAGTGAAATGCATCAGCGATCATAGCCTGACTGCGGGCCAGGACACCGGCAAACCCCTTCAACA
>SKTJ01000291.1 GCA_007122565.1 Syntrophomonadaceae bacterium
AATATCAAGCAGGTGTATTCCCGCGTTGCCTTCCCCCTTTCTTGCCTCTTATTTCCTGCTTTCTGCTTCTTGTAGTTGCGGCTGCCTACAGACGCCCGCCCACAGTCAAGTCCATACTGTTCTCTAATTTACAGAGATTGTGAGCAGAAACATTTAGTTCCAGTAAAGTAGCAGGACCGGCAATCGATGTTCCAAAAAAGATTACAGGTTTTTTGATAAATCCAGAAAATGAACGTTCGAGCAGTTGCAAACTGTACTGCCTGTAACCAGAAAAAATCTGCCCAGGATTCCACCTCATTCATATCACAGTACCCAGTTGGTTCCCTGCTGCCCAAAATTACATATTTTCCTTTCCTCTTCCTTTCTAAATTTCACTAATTTTTTCCCAGGTTGCTTTAATACACCTTGATACCTCACCATCGCTGTACTCTACAACAGGTACACCCTCGATCATAGCTTCCGTTACCGCCCTGTCCAGGGGCACCTTTCCTGCTATAGACACCTCATTGACTCGGCAGTACTCCTCAATCCTGGAAGTATTTGCTGCGTCCAGGTCGAAGCGGTTTATACAGACCAGGGCAGGAACCCTAAAATGCCGGCAGACTGCCAGCACACGTTCCATGTCATGAACGCCCGACAAAGTGGGCTCGGTTACCACCAAAGCTGCTCGGGCACCGGCCAAAGAGGCGATAACGGGACAGCCGATACCCGGGGGGCCATCCGTAATAATGTATTCTTTGTTTTCGGCCCTTGCAATCTCACTGGCTTTATTCCGGACAAGGGTAACCAGTTTGCCCGAGTTCTCCTCCGCTATCCCTAAGCGCGCGTGGACTAAAGACCCGTAGGGTGTTTGGGAAACAAACCACTGCCCGGAAACTACCTCTTTAAAGATTATGGCTTCTTCTGGACAGCCATGGTAACATACCCCACAACCTTCACAGGCAATAGGATCAACCTGGAAATTCTCCGATATAGCTTTAAAGCGGCAAAGCTTACGGCAAAGGCCACAGCTGTTGCATTTTTCCTTTTGGATGAAAGCTTCGCGGGAAGCACAAAAATCATGAGTTTCTCTACGTACAGGGTGCATGATCAGGCTTAAGTTAGCAGCATCCACATCGCAGTCCGTAAAAACACTTGATGAAGAAAGGGCGGCAAAGCATCCGGTAAGGGATGTTTTGCCCGTGCCTCCTTTACCGCTGATTACGGTAATCTCTTTCATCACACATCGCCCCTTTCCCCTGTTTTTACTCTTGCAGACTCGGCTGCTGCCATGATCTGCCCCCAGAGCTTTTTAAACGACTCGATCCAGAAAGAAGAGTGCAGCACTATGGGTTCGCCCCTGGCATAAAGACGGGCCAATTCCCTGTCCCAGGGTATCTGCATAAGTATGGGAATCCCTTCCTGCCGGCAGTATTCTTCCACACAATTGTTCCCTAGATCAGCACAGTTAATGAGCACCCCGGTGGGAGTGTGAAGTTTTTTCAGCATCTGCACAGCCAGTTCGAGGTCGTTCAAGCCAAAAGGGGTAGGCTCGGTAACAAGAAGGCAAAAGTCGCTTCCTTTCACCGCCGCTACTACCGGGCATGAGGTTCCCGGTGGAGCATCAATAAGAACATCTTTATTTTCATCTATTTTGCTCTTAACGGCGTTGATCAGGGGGGGTGACATCGCCTCCCCAGGGTTTAAATGCCCGTGCAGAAAATCAAAGCCAAAAGCAGTCCCTTTTTCCAAGGTCCCGATACCGCGGGGGATTTCCGTAATGGCCACCTCGGGACAAAAGTAAGCGCAGCCGCCGCAGCCGTGACAAAGCTCGGGAAAAACCATAATATTTTCTTTGAAAACAGTGATTGCGTTAAAGGCGCAGATTTCTGCACACCGGCCGCAGTAGGTGCACTTCTTGTCATCTATTTTTGGGATGGGTATACTTACCGTTTCCCTGGTGTTATAAACCGGTTTAAGAAAAAGGTGGGCATTGGGTTCTTCCACATCGCAGTCTAAAAACTGCAGTTCCTTCCGGCTTTGTGCCAGGGCCAGGTTGACGGCTATAGTGGTTTTTCCTGTTCCACCCTTACCGCTGGCTACTGCTATGATCATCTTCATCTCTCCAATGTAAGCTTATTTAGGGATATCGCACTGAGCGGATTCTCCACTGTTTTTCCAGCGTGTTGAGAAGCCAAAAGAGCGTAAGAAATCCGGGAGCTGGCTTGCCCCGCCCCCGGATTTGCTGCCTACTCCGTTTTCTGCTCCTGTTCCAGCTCGACCAGCCTTTGTTCAATTTCCTCAAGCTCGATCCTGATGGCTTTGGCCTGCTCCTTCAAAAAGCGGGCCTCGTCCTTAGGCTCCGGCCCTGCCATCCAGGGCGGGTCAGGGGGGTAGCCAACATCAAGCCGGTAACAGGGGCCCCACCAGCGGGGCGGAAAAGCTCCCGGGCCGCCGTAAGGATAAGCACCGCCCCTGAATCCGCCGCTTCCGGGAACCCAATCCGTGCTTCTCTTCCAGAAACCGGGTCCGGACCAGTATCTGCCTCTTGGCACTGTCATTCCCTCCTTTCTGTAATATTGGGCTATCGCTAAAATTCTCCCGCTTGTTAAATGTTCCCCTCCTGCCCCTGCTGCCGTCCAGGCAAACAGGACGGATTTGAAGCATGAATCAAACATCCTGCTGCATGCCTTTAGTGCCCCTCACAATCGTGACTACCGCCATCCTGGTCGTGTTCACAGAGGCTTTCTCCTCCTGCAAGAATTCCGGAAAGGTAACTTTGGATAACCTCTTCCACTGAACCTGTAACGCCGGTAACAGTATCGATCCCCTGCTCCACAAAAAGATTCTGCGCTCGGGGCCCCATGCCTCCGGCAATAATACAATTGACCCCTTTTTCACCCAAAAAACGGGGTAAGAATCCTGGTTCATGGCCCGGATTGTCAATTACTGTTTTGCTATCTACCATATTGCCAGTTATTTCCACAAGTGTATAAGCAGGGCAACGCCCAAAATGCTGGGCAACCGCCAAACCATCCGTAGCGATGGCAACTTTCCCCCGGGATGCTGGAGTCGAAGTTTGTTTTGCCTGCTCAGCACCCCGCGAGTTTGCCAGGCCGGAATGGGATTCAACCGTAGGTCCCTCAATCGGCCTGGACTGCCCTTCTTGGTAGCAATGCAGCGCTTCCTTAATAGAAACTTCAGAGATAGAATATATCTTAATCTCCGCTGCGTTAAGGATGCGCGAGGCATTAGGCCCCACATCCCCTGTAAGCAGAATGCCAACTTGCTGCTCAATTAAAAATTGCGATGCTTTTATGCCGGCGCCACTTCCTTCACGCGCTCCAGGGTTGGACAGGAAACTCCATTTTTCATCATCCGTATCATAAAAAGCAAAAAATGGACACCGGCCCAACCGGGGATCAAGGAGAGAATTCAACTCTTTTCCATTAGAACTGATGGCAAGCTTCATTTGTTTGTACCTCCTCATTCACTTTTTTACTTGTTGTGAAAAATTTTTACTCATTACCTCAAGCAAGTTATGAGCATATGTCTAATATTATTTTAGCATATATTGAGCATATGTCAAATATATTTCCCTGGTGATTTGAGTCTGGAGAAATAATTTGCGCCGAATCAAAGGGCATTTTTTTGTATAGATATGTGGGTTTTAAGGTGGCCAGGAAGCGTGCCGGCACTGGAAGGCAAGCGGGATGTGGATGATTAGTTGATGCCATTTTGGAAAACGATGGTTGTGCTGTGAATGTCTATAGGTGATTCACAGGGTGTACTGCGGGCGAAGGGCATTTTATGTTCGCGATTACGGTAAGCAGAAAACACGGAAGAATAAAAACACAAGGCTATCGTAGCCCTGCAAAAGAGCCGGGAAATGAGACTTAATAAATCCGTATTTGACGAATAAAATAGAAATCTTAACGGCTTATGAAGATGGGAAAGAAATCAATAGAAATTGTAGCTTCAATTTACAACGTCAATGGACTTGGTGCAAATTTGGCTTGAACAGATTGGAACCGCGAAGCCGCACCTTGCCCTGTATATTTGACCGGCAAGGTGCGGCTTCCAGAACGATTTTCTTTTTCTTATACCGTCTACTGAATTCTGAATCCGAAAATATATTCCTACCGCTCACCTTTCCAACCCGCTTCCAGGACGCCCTCCTGCAGAGCAACTTTTTTGAGCAGGTCATCGCCTTTCACCTGAGCCGGCAAGCGCAGTTGAAATTCAAGCGTGATGACCTCGCTATTAAATGTCTCCATGTATTCTGGTTCGCTCATATCCACCTTGGCTACGTACACATGCATTTCGCCAAATATGGCACTGACATTCGCGAGCAGTCCCGGTTGGTCTATTCCCCTTACCCACAAACGGCGCAGACTTTTCATGCGGGCAAAGGAACTTTCAAGACTACGCAGCAAGATCAGGCTTATTAGCACCATCAGGGTGGTCATCAACGCACCGGCATAAAACCCGATTCCGACAGCTAAGCCGATACCGGAGACAATCCACAGACTGGCTGCCGTGGTGAGACCGGTAATAGTATTACCGTGGCGCAAGATTGTCCCCGCGCCAAGGAAACCCACCCCGGTAACAACATTGGCAGCGATACGGGTGGGATCATAGATGACACCATCTCCTGCAGCACCACCGGCAAAGCCGTAGGCAGAAACCAGCATGATTAGGGTCGAGCCCACACAGACAAGAATGTGGGTGCGAAAACCGGCCGGCCGCTGCTGTCTTTCCCGTTCATAGCCCACGATACCGCCAAGAACGACTGCCAGAGACAGACGTAAAGCCATCTCCAGGTAAGTTATAGTAAGCATAGTGCCTCCTACAAAAAGCAGATATTGGAAATTAGAGGTTTGAAAAAAGCTAATATAACTATTATATTAAAAAAAGTGAATTTATGTGCAAACAATCATAAATTATTTGGCAGCCAATCTGTCCGAAAATGCTAAAAAACAAGTTGGATAGTTGGATAGGAAAAGATAAAACCGGGAAAAGCCGAACATCCCAGCCATTTTCATTGTCTGATGGTGCCGCCACCGCAGGGGGCGGCATGGGGTTTAACTTCAAATTTCCGTAACAAATCAGCACTCTTGAAAATAGCACAAAGGGGCTCAGGATTACCTGTGAATAACCGTTCAGGCTTGGGTTAAAAGGCTTTGCCGGACCGGGGTTTCCACATGCTACGTGTTTGAGCGCAGCGAGCCAAAGCATGTGGGCCGGGTCGGCAAAGGCAACCCCTGTATCTTTAACTTGATACTGGGGTTTCGAAAGGTATCCTGCACCCCGCTGCAAATTATACCTGAGTGGTTACAAATTTCCTACAATGGAACAGTAACCAAGTCATCAGGGATTGGGCTCAGTTTTTCCAGGCCTTTGGCTGTTACGTGCCAGACATTTTCTATGCCAACCATCCCCCGTCCCGGAAAAATAAACTTCGGTTCCAAAGCAAAAACCATTCCTTCAGCTAACATATGTTGTGAGCCCTTGCCGATGACGGGCAATTCGTCGATCTCCAGACCAATGCCGTGACCCACAAACTTTACCTGTTCCGGGCCACAGCCCATAAAATTATTTCCCAATCCCCTCTTATCAGCAATATCCAAGGCAAGGTTATATAAATCCCCACAGGAAACTTCGGGAATAGCCTGCTCTACTACCGCATCCTGAATCCCCACAGCCACCGTATATGCCTCCAGCAGATCCCCGGGCAACTCCCCAATCGAAAATATTCGGGTATGATCAATGATATACCCTCCATAGATAGCTCCATAATCCACACCAATCGGTTCATGGGGAGCAAGCTTTTTCCAACCGCCCCCCTGGGGACAGGCCGTAGCAACACCGCTTCCACCGGTGCAGCTATCCGCAAAAGAATGAAAGGCTCCGTTTGCTCCGGAATAAACATGCCCAAAAAACATCTCCGCATTAAAAGCGCGCATACGCAGTACACCCTGATGTCCGGCAAAACGGTACAGATTCTCTATTTCTGCCGAAAGATGAACCTCCGCCTTTCCCGCCTGTAAAAGAGCAGGAATCTGTCGGTTAACAGCCAGAGCCACATCGCCGGCACGGCGTAAACAATCAATCTCATAGTTCGACTTGATCATACGGATTTCCCGCAACACTGTGGAAATATCGTTGAACTCAATTCCGGGGAATAATTCAAGCAATCGCCTGTAAATGTTTACCGGAAGCACATCCAGTTCCAAGCCCATCTTTTTTATATCTTTGAAACCGTGTTCCGCCAAAACACTAGGAAGTTCTTTAAAACCACTCAGGGGATAAACACCATCCCAACTCGATTCATCCCGGGCTCGTTCGTAATTGCGTTTCACCAGGAAAATGGGGTCCCCTGCTGCCGGGACGAAGAAGAATCCCTGCTGTATGGACCCGGCAAAATAATAAAGATCCGTATTTTCCATAAGGATGGTGCCGTCCAGGGCATGATCCTGCAGTTTCCCCTGCAGCCGCCCCACTCTCCCTTTTAATTCCGTCAGCGGTGTAACATCCAAAAAATATCACCTTCCCCTGTACTCTCTTAGCTGATCTTAAACAAGTGTCCCCTGCTTGTCAAATACAAGAAGCAAGAAGCAGGAGGAACAGAGGCTCAAAAATCAAAAGCAAAACCAGATTTTATCTTTTCCTCCCCAACTGTCCAACTGCTTCAAGAAACAAGAGGCAGGAGGGGCAGAGGTGTACATGGAAACCACCCAATGAACAGGAACACCTGATAGTCTTTAGTCTATCCAACTACCCGCTACCTGCTACCCAACTGCATTCTTTATTCTTGCAACCTGTTCAGCTACAATCCGACAATTATTTCCCGGGCAATAAAGATAATCTTAGCGGTTTTCCGACAGTAAAAAGAAAACCCGGGATTTTCACCCGGGCATAATTAAACAAATTGTATCAAAAAAGAAAAGCCTGTTTAATAGTAGTAAATCTTACTCCCATCCCTTTCCTTTGGCAGCGATGGATATACACCAGATTAAGCCCCCACCAAAAATAACCAACCCGATAATCAGAGAAATAACCGCAGAAGCTTCCATCCTCTACACCTCGCCTTCTTCAGCTTGAGGCTTTTCCTTGGTCTTGATGAGCATAAAGACAATCCCCAGAATAATGAAAACTGCCATCATCCCCCAACCGCCTACGAGCTGCATAAAACCAGGGTATCCTTCATATGGATCTTTAATCCGTTCAATGAAATTGAGCACCAGAAGGATAACCAAGACGATAGGGGTAATGAACTTGATACAGATATCGAACCAAACACCAATTTTTATTTCAGAGACCTCGTTGATGGCTTCCCTGATCTTGTGGGCCCCGTAACCCCAGCCTATAAGGAGACAGGTAAAGAGCCCGATGAGCACCAGACCGAAGTTGTTTAGGAAATAGTCCACCTGATCCAGCCAGAGCAAGCCGCCACGGGAGATGAAAATGAGGCCCACGAGGAAAGCAAGTCCACTGACCAGTGTGGCAGCCTTTTTACGAGTCATATTGAATTTGTCCATCACGGAAGCGACCACACTCTCTGTCAGAGAGAAGGCCGAGTCCAAGCCCAGGGTAAAAATCGTAACAAAGAAGATCACTCCAATAAGCGCAGGAGCCACCGGCATCAGACTTATAGCCTCGGGATAGGCCACGAAAGCCAGACCTACTCCGCTGGCAACCACATCACCCACCGGCACCCCCAGTTGACCAGCCATGTAGCCGGTAACGCTGAAAACGGCAATGCCTGAGACAAAGGCCGTAAACGCATCGGCAGTACTGGTCATTAGCGCATTGTTACTGATATCCGCATCTTTGGGCAGGTAGCTGGCGTAAGCAATAAGAATACCCATGGCCAGACTGAGCGTAAAGAATACCTGTCCATATGCGGCCAACCAGACCTGAGGATTGAGAAGTGCGGTAAAATCCGGTCTGAGGTAAAAATTCAGGCCCTCCGCCGCACCCGGCAGGGTTAAGCCGCGGAACATGAGGATAACAATCAGGATAAAGGGCAGCGGCATGGTAATCATAACCACTTTGCCCAGTCCCTTTACACCACTATAAACTATAAAGAAGATAGAAAGCCATCCTAAAATGAAAGGAAATATCAGACCTGGAGCAATACCGCCAAGGGAACCATAGGTGCCCGCTTCCAAAACGGGCATAATTCCCAGCACCGTTTCATACAAGTACGTGCCGGCATCTGAGCCCCATTCCAGGGAAAAAGCACCCCATAGGTACCGCAGGGACCAGGCAAGAATAGCCGCATAATAGGTTATAATACCAAAACCGGCCAAAGTAGCCCACCAGCCCACAAACTCAAAGCTTTTGTTGGCACGCTTCATGGCCAGGGGCGCTGCCCCGGCAAACTTTTTGCCCAGGGTGAATTCCAGCATCATTAGGGGGATACCGGCAGTAATCAGGGCTACCAGGAACGGGATTAAGAAAGCCCCGCCGCCTGAATCATAGACAACGTACGGGAAACGCCAGAGGTTACCCAGGCCCACTGCCGAGCCAACTGCAGCGACGACAAAGGCGCCGCGCCATGTCCATCGTTCTCTCATCAATCTTTCCCTCCTTAAATAGAATTATTTACCGGTCATCAAGTAATAGCATATCATGGCATCCCCCCTTGTATAGTTTTGCACTAAGAAAAAAATACGTAAATTAATAAGAAAAAACACGTAAATCAATATTTCTACAGTAAAATTAATATTCCTTCATGTTTAAAGAAAATATTGCGATTTTTTTCATAATGATTGGTAATTTTTTTTCTCAGCAGCAAATAAAGAGTGAACTGTTCAGCTAGGATAAGATCAATCGATACGTTGCCGATCCGTTAATACAGGGGCGAAAAGATCACCGCGGTCCTGCAAACGGGTAAGCATGTTAAGCATATTAAATGAGGCGGGCATTAACGAAGAATTAGTGAGTTCAGGCCAAAGCAGGGGGGCGGAAACAGGTGCGCCGGGCCGGGGACGGGTGGAATAGGGGGCTACCAGCGTCTTACCCCGGGCATTCTGCAGGTAATCCAGGTATATTTTTTTGCCGCGCCGCGATACACGGCGCTCCAAGGTAGTCAAGCCGGGCTTAATATGGTTTAGTTCCCTGAACACTGCATGACAGAAATCACGTGCCTGAGCGTAACTGTAGCCGGGCTGCAGGGGAAGATAAACCTGGATACCGCTGGCGCCGGAAGTCTTGGGATAGGCACGCAGTCCCCTGCCTTGCAGGAGATCGTTCAGTTCCAGGGCAATCCCGCAGACAGCGGAAAAGGAAATTCCCGGTGCCGGGTCAAGGTCAAATACGGCAAAATCAGGCTGCCCGGGATTGGAAACGGGAGAAAGCCAGGGATGGATCTCAATGCAGGCAAGGTTGCCCAGCCAGGCCAGGGTTTCCGGTCCGTCGGCCAGCAGGTAACGGGTGGTCTTCTCTCCGTGCTGAAAGGGGGCAGTGCGGATCCAGGATGGGGCTTCCGGGGGAATATTTTTCTGATAAAAGCCTTCCTTGCCAATACCATCGGGAAAACGCTGAATAACGAGGAAACGGCCCTTTAAATGGGGAAGAAGATAAGGAGCTACATCCAGGTAATACTTAATCAGGTTGTATTTGGTTAAACCCTCCCCAGGCCAGAGCTCCTTCTTCAAGCTGGTGAGCTCAACTTTTTTCCCGTTTATTTCTAAAGAAGGACTCAAGTAAACACCCCATAAGTGTATAATTTCCAGACTCTTTATTAGTGTTGTTCCTAACTTCTCACCGTGCCTCCTAACCTGGATAAACCAGTAGTTAGCAGGTAGCGGGTAGCAGGTAGGAAAAGCAAGGGACATTAAAAATCGTACTGTAGTTTTGAGGGAAATATCTTGACTACTGACTCCCTTTCCTGCCTCCCCGCCCTTCTCCTGACTACTGACTACTGCCTCCTGAATACTGCCTTCCTTCTCCTGCCCCCTGCCTCCCGCCTCCCGGTTTATTTGGTGATGCGGGGGGCGCGCAGCTTCAGCTCCGGCGTCCATTCGTTAAAAGTAACATTGATGCTGCGGAGCGGTTCCACCCAGAGTATCTCCTTCCCCGGTGCGGGTAAAGGCCCTTGAAAGGGAGACCGGGAAACTGCGTGCCCCCGTCCCCATTTTTGCCATGCTGACAAATCCTGTTGTGTGAGGCCGCTGCTCACATTACCGATATAGCGAAGTACGGGGTGGCCATCGCTCTGTTCGCTCCTTTCCTCCAGCCCCAGGAGCAGGGATGTAACCTGATGATCCCGCACTAGTAGCCCTCCCACCCAGGCTTCTATTTGCTGTTCCAGTTTGGTTTTTAGCCAGTACGGGGACTTGCGCGGCCCGGTTACATATGGACTTTCCCTTTGTTTGGCCACTATCCCCTCCAGTTTCTGTTTATTTACAGCATCCCAAAGATTTTCCCCGTCCGCATAGCTTGTACAGATACGCACTATCCGGTCCTCCCGCAACGCTCCGGCCAGGATCTCCTGCCGCGTTTCCCAGGACTTTTTACCCAGCCAGGCACCATCAAGAAACAGACAATCAAAAACCATATAAAAGACAGGAATGGCCTTGTTTTTTGCACCAAAAGCACCCCTCTGCTCCCGTCGCATCAGGCTGTAAAAACAGGGACGCCCTTGAAGCAGGGCAATAAGTTCCCCATCCAAAATGAACTCTTCCCCGTTGATCAGTTGGGGTAACCCGGCCAATTCAGGGTATTTGGACGTTTTGTCCCGCAGGCTCTTGCCCTGCAAGCGCAGTTTTCCCCTATGACCGAAGGCAAGCAGGCGCATGCCGTCCCATTTCACCTGGTAGCGGAACGTTTCTCCTGCCGGAAGGCTTGAGCTGAGGCGGGGTTCCATGGGACGGATGCTTTCTTCAAAGTAACTCATTTTTTCCCCTGGGCTACTTTCTCCTTCTTTCCTGATCCAGACCTTGCTCCTTTACGTTTGCTGCCCCGGCCTTTTCCTTTATCCTCACGTGCCGCATCCACACTGGCCTGCAAAGCACTGAGCAGATCCACAACATTTTCCCGCTGCGGTGAGGGAGCGATGGAGACCTCTTGGCCCTGAATGCGTGCTTCAATGATCCCCAACATATTTTCCCGGAACTGATCATGGAGCTTATCCGGGGTAAATGGTGCCGCAAGATGCTCAATCAGTTCCCGGGCCATCACTATCTCACTCTCGCTAAGCTCCGGTTGAGGCACACTGGGAAGTTCGGTAACTGAATGCACTTCGTCTGGATAATAGATAGTGGAGAGTGCAAGAATATCGCCATAAACCCGGACCACTGCCGGCCACATTTTTGTATGCATTGCAATGGAAGCAAGGGCTATCCTGCCGCTATCTGCCATAGCCCGGTGCAGCAGGGTATACGGTTTGCGGCCTGGCCCTTCGGGAGCGAGGTAGTAAGCTTTCTGAAAGAAGATGGGGTCTATCTCCTCCATATTGGCAAAATAATCAATTTCAATTAATTTCTCCTTCTCTCCAGCCGCTGCCTTAATTTCCTCATCACTTAATACAACAAAGTGACCTTTTTCATATTCATAGCCCCGCGTGATTTCTTCCGGTGGGACTTCTTTTTCACAGTGAGGGCAGGTTTTGCGATACTGCAGGGGCGTATGGCAGGGGATATGCAGAGTACGAAAGCTAAGCGTGCGGCTGGTCGTGGCAGAAAAAAGAGCGACCGGTATGCTCACTAATCCAAAGGCGATAGAACCCTTCCACATGGAACGCAATAAAAACACCCCCTTTGCCTTATTATCCCGGCAAAGGGGGTGGATTATCCTAAAATATAAGATGTCCAGTCTATGTAACTCAGGTATAATTTGCAGCGGGGTTCAGGATACCTGTTCGAAACCGCAGTCTCAAGTTAAAGATACAGGGGTTGCCTTGCCGACCCGGCCACATTTTAAACTCGCTGCGCCCAGACAGGTAAAATGTGGAAACCCCGTTCCGGCAAAGCCTTTTAATCGAGCCTGAACGGTTACTCACAGGTAATCCTGAACCCCTTTGTGCTATTTTCAAGAGTGCTAAGTTGTTACCA
>SKTJ01000203.1 GCA_007122565.1 Syntrophomonadaceae bacterium
CGCAATGAAGATTACTGGGGCGAAAAAGCAAAACTGAACAGCGTAACGGTGAAGGTTGTTCCTGAAGACCTGACCCGCCTCTCTGAACTTGAAACGGGCTATTCCCACATCGCCAACCAGGTTCAGCCAAGCGATATGAGCCGTGTTGATGCCATGGCCGATGCAGACCTCTACCGGGTAAACCAAACTGTCCTGGCATACCTGGCTTATAACTGCCAAAAAGCACCGTTTGACGACATTCGCGTGCGCCAGGCTTTGACTATGGCTGTGGACAGGGATGAAATTATCAAGGGTGCCTACATGGGCACTGCCGTTCCGGCACACGGCCCCTTTGCCCCCGGCGTCTTCGGCTATGACCCCTCAATTAAAGCATTCCCCTATGACCTGGAAAAAGCGAAGCAGTTGCTTGCTGATGCCGGCTATGCTGATGGTTTCTCTACAACCCTTTGGACTAACGACAACCCGGTGCGGGTTATGATTGCCGAGTATGTCCAGTCAGTTTGGCGGGAACTGAACATTGATATTGATATTCAAGTTCTGGAATGGGCTGCCTACCTGGAACAAACGGCAGCCGGAGAACACGACATGTTTATCCTTGGCTGGTCAACTCCCACCCTGGATGCAGATTATGCAACTTACGCATTATTCCATTCAGACAATCAGGGAGCACCCGGTAACCGCTCCTTCTACAGCAACCCGGATGTTGACAGGCTGCTCGATATGGGCCGCCAGGAATCGGATTCCGACAAGCGTTTGGCGATCTACTCCGAGCTGCAGCAGAAGCTGATTGAAGAGGCTCCCATGAACTTCCTGGTTTACAATGAACAAATGGCCGGTGTGAGCAAGAAAGTGAAGAATTTCGAGCTCACCCCAGCCAGCATGTATTTGCTGCGTAATACTTATATCGTAGAATAAAGAAGTGATATTTAAAAAGAGCTGTCCCAAAAGTATTTGTTGGGACAGCTCTTTTTTGTACCAATTTGCAGTGATTTCCATGGGAGCATCGGTCATGATTCCCCGACCCTGCTGTGTCCGGGAAAACCGGTCCCCCGGTCACACAGGATTCTAATCCACCGGAATCTCCAACCGCACATTATACAGCTCCGTAAACGTCATCCTCTCAATAAGCAATGCCAGCTCCTCCCCGGCCCCGGGAAAATGGAGCGTCCGAGTGTGCAGGATGCTGCCATCCGTCAGCTTATCCCGGCCATCCGTAACAGCTCTCTCCAGCCCAATCTTATCCCCATCAACCATCAGGAAAACCCTTGTGAGAACCGTGCTCTCCTCCGTTGTAATGGTGACGAAAGTGTCTCCATTAGTTTTATATACACCGGTTATCTCCACAGCCTGGCCCAGGATTTCCAGGCGGTTGTTCTTTGCATCTTTATCCAGGCTCACCGTTTCGTTCACATCACGGTCAACGGAAACACTGTCTATTTGAATATGCAGTGATTTTAAATCTGCCGGGAGCGCATCAAACGACTGCTCAAAAGTAATGCCCCGCATATCCGTACTCATGCCGCCCCCCTGCTGTGTGATCACTTCTTCGCCGTTGGCGATCAGCCGCATTGTAAGCATATTAGGCCTGAACCGCTGTCCTTTAATCTGATCCCGGGCCAGCCCCAGGATGTTTTGCATGGACCCGTAAATAACAGTCCGTGTGGGTGAAGCTAAAATAGATTCAAAATTCACCTTCGTATGCTCCAGCGCAACCGTTTGATTGAGCGTCTTTTTCAAAGTGGAGCCCATGGCCTGCGCCCTGTCCAGTTTAAAGGATATTACCCCTTCCTCCAGGCTATTGTCACTCCCCCTGTAGGCAAAGCTGAAGTGCAGGGTCCGCTCAAGGAAGAAGGGAGGTTCAAAACTCATCATCCATTTCATTTCAGTTTGCTCTTCATTTCCTTGCCCCTGCCCGCCACTCATGAAGTAACGGCCGAAAAACCCTTTCATGTGGCTCTGGGGATAAAGATTAATTGAATTAACATCACCCCGGGGATCATGAACCGTATAAAAAGCCAGCAGCTGGCTGTCATCAAGCATAATGCCGTCCAGCGTAATGGAAACGCCATCTGCAAAACTATGGCTTTCCCCAATGAGCTGCCCCTTTCCCAACTCATTCAACTCCCTTAACGTCCCCGTCATTATCTGGTCATAACCGATTAACTGCTTGCCGTAAAAGGCCAGCGTGTTAAAGTTATAGCCAACGAGCACCACTGCCAGGCAAACAGCCGCAACCTTGATCAGCCAGCGCTTGCTGCGCCGTTTCACAGACTCATGTCCCTCCAGTGCCCCGGCTAATCTCCCCCCCAGTTCCCGGGGCACCGCCAGTTCATCCAGAGCCTCTTTCCGCTCCCTTAACATCCGCTCAATCTTCTCCATGACCCTCACCTCCCAGGGTTTCTTTCAGCTTTTTCAGGCCTGCAGCAAGGCGCGATTTCACCGTGCCCAGCGGTATTTTCAGGACAGTGGCGATTGTTTCATATTCGAAATCCATAAAATAACGGAGCCGGATCACTTCCTGATGTATCTCAGGCAACCGGGCCAGCCCCGTTTCCAACAAAAGCTGATCTTCCCGCTCCCTGAACCCATCTTCACACCATTCCTCTTCAATAGTCTCCACCAGTACGGTCTTATTTCTATTTCGCAAAAGCCTCTTACAGCAATTCACCAGGATGGTTTTGCTCCAATAAGGGAAGGCATCCCCTTTCCTTAACTGATGAATCTTCTCATATAAAATGACGATCATATCCTCCGTGGCATCCAGGGCATCTTCCTTATTGCTCAAAAATGCATATGCCAGTCTGTAATACTCCTGGTTTTGCCCCATTATCAGCTCCACCAGCGCATCCTTATCCCCCTGCTTTGCCCTTTTAACCAACAACTCCGTCTCCACACCAACACCTCACTCACTACTCTATATATAAGAGTATCATTACCCGTGAAAAGTTCAACAGGAAGAAAAATTTATTTTCCTGGTATCTAACTCCATTGAGTTAAATGGTATGTCTAAGGTATTATTTACATTAAAGTGCAGGTATTACATATTATTTGGTGAATAATCCTAATAGTTGAATATTGCCTCAATAAACAATTAGCACTGCTGGCACCGGCACTCTTTGTGGCGCTCAAACTAACCCCCCGGGAGCCGGCCCCTGTATCTAAACCAGCCTAACCAACGCAAAAAAAAGTGACCAAAAACGGCCACTTCAAAGAATATATATTAAGAGGGGGTCAACTCAAACTTAGTATAACAGGCTTTTATTACAGTAATGTTACAGAAA
>SKTJ01000056.1 GCA_007122565.1 Syntrophomonadaceae bacterium
AAGCATCTGTTGGCTCGTTTTGTTTATTTGCATATATTTAAAGGAGGCTAGGAAAGAATATGGCAGAAAAAAAGAAAGATCGTAACCGTACTGTTGACCCCGCCGCCCTGGAAGTATTGGCCAAAACCGAGGGTAACGGGGTAGAGTCGTGTTTCGACCGCTACCTGAACATGCAGCCCCAGTGTAATTATGGGAATACGGGGATCTGCTGTACTATCTGTATCCAGGGTCCCTGCCGCATTACCAAGAAAGCATCCAAGGGGATCTGCGGTGCCACCGGGTACACCATTGTAGCCCGTAACCTGGTGCGCCATGTATTGGGGGGCACCTCTGCTCACTCAGACCACGGTCTGCATACCACCCTGGTGCTAAAGGAGATAGCTGATGGTCATGAAGGTGACTACGGCATTACCGACAGCGCAAAGCTGAAGGCAGTGGCCGAGCGCATGGATATTGCCACGGAGGGACGCTCCGACAAGGAAGTATTAAAAGACCTGGTGGACCTGGCCCTGCAGGAATTCAGCCGCATTGACGGCCAGGAAAGTCTCTGGATTGAAAAAACAGTGGTGCCAGAACGCCTGGAGAAGTTTAAGGATTGCAACATCATGCCTTACAGCGTCCACCGCACCATTGCCGAATCCATGGCCCAGACCCACATGGGAATGGACGCGGATCCGGTTAACCTCGTTTTTCAGGCATTAAAAGCAGCCCTCTGCGATTATCTGGGGATGCATATTGCCACGGACCTTTCCGATATTCTGTTCGGCACGCCCACTCCGGTGGTCAGCGAAGCGAACATGGGTGTCCTTGAAGAAAAAATGGTTAATATCGCCCTGCACGGACATAACCCTGTTTTGAGCGAAATGGTTGTGAAAGCGGCCCGCTCCATGACCGATGAAGCAAAGGCAGCCGGCGCCGAAGGGATCAAGTGCATGGGAATCTGCTGTACCGGTAACGAGGTGCTGATGCGCCAGGGCGTCCCCGTCCTTACCAACTTCTCATCTCAGGAACTGGCGATCATGACCGGTGCTGTGGATGCCATGGTGGTGGACATTCAGTGTATCATGCCCGGTATTCAGGCCGTCTCTGAGTGTTACCATACGAAGATTATCACAACAATGCCCAGCGTAAAGATTCCGAGCTCTCACTACGTGGACTTCGACGAAGCCCATGCCATGGAGAAGGCACAGGATATCGTGCGCATCGCCATTGCAGCCTATAAGGAACGTAAACCGGAAAAAGTAAGCATTCCCCAGTTCAAAAATAAAGTGGTGGCCGGTTTCAGCTTAGAAGCCATCTCGGATCTTTTAAGCGCCATTAACCCGGACACCCCGATCAAGGTAATCACCGATGCCATTGATTCCGGTGAGCTTGCCGGAGTAGCCCTTTTTGCAGGTTGTAACAACCTTAAAGTAATCCATGATGACAGCCACTCCACCATTGCCAAAGAACTGGCCAAGAACAATGTTCTGCTCGTAGCCACCGGTTGTGCTGCCGGGACATTTGCCAAGTTCGGCCTGATGAATGGTGATGCGGTTGAGCAGTATGCCGGCGACGGCCTGAAAGCCTTTATGAACCGCCTCAACGAGGCAAACAAAGACAAGATGACGGAAAAACTGCCGCTGATTTTCCATATGGGATCCTGCGTGGACAATACCCGCTGCTACGACCTTGTAACAGAGTTGGCCAAACAGTGGAATGTGGATACACCGAAGGTTCCCTTTGTTGCCAGTGCCCCTGAGGCCATGAGTGAAAAGGCTGTTTCCATCGGTAGCTGGTGCGTCACTTTGGGAATGCCCGTGCATGTGGGCGTTGTACCGCCCATCCCCGGCAGCCCCCTCGTTGACGGTATAGCCCTGCAAATCGCCCAGGACGTTTACGGCGGCTACTTTATGTGGGAAGAGGATCCGCAGGAAGCGGCAAAGAAACTGATGGCAGCCTTAAACGAGCGGACCTGGAAAATGAAGGTGCACAAAATGGCTCAGGAAAAATATGAGACAGATACCATTTCCGCCACCTGGTAAGAACTTTATTTGGTATAAAAGGAGGTAAGAGTGAATGTCAACAGTAGGAAAAGAATGGGAAAAGTCCTTTGAAGAGATATACGAAGGGGCAATAGACGAAGCTAATCCCCCCAAAGCGTTGTTTCAGAAAGTGTATGACGGGGCGATTATCGCCACGAGCTATGCGGAAATATTATTAAGCCAGGCGATCCGCCGTTATGGTAAGGAACAACCGGTGGGCTATCCCGATACGGGGTATTACCTGCCCGTGATCATGTGCCTCAGTGGAGAAAAAGTTACCAAGTTAGGTGAACTGGTTCCCATTTTAAACCGCATGCGCAGCCAGATCAAGGAAGAACTGAACTTCTATAATGCGCGCCTCTGTGGTGAGTCCACGGCCTATGCCGCGGAAATTATCGAAGCACTGCGTTATATGAAAGGTGATAAACTGCACGTTGACCCCTGGACCGGTTTCCTTACCGACCCGGTGGTGCGCCGCTATGGTATCCTCCTTGTGGACTGGACCATCCCGGGCCAGGCCGTGATGGTGGGGAAAGCCAAGTCAACGGAAGCCCTCGCCAAGATCGTGAGCGATCTGCAGGGTAAAGGATTCATGATCTTCATGGCCTACGAAGTTGTTGACCAGGCCATCGAAGCCGGCCTCAAGCTGGGTATCGACTTTATTACCTTTACCATGGGTAACTTTACCCAGGTAATTCACGCTGTAAACTATGCCTTGCGCGCCGGACTTGCCTTTGGTGGTATTGCCCCCGGTCTGCGTGAAGAGCAGAGAGACTACCAGCGCCGTCGCGTGCGGGCCTTTGTGCTCCATTTCGGCGAGCGGGACGAAGTTCAGATTGCAGCTCACTTTGCGGCAATCTTCCTCGGTTTCCCCGTGCTGGTTGACCATGAACTGCCCGAAGACGAGCAGATTCCCAACTGGTACATCGCCAATCCCGACTACGATACCCTCGTCCAGGTTGCCCTGGAAGTGCGGGGCATCAAGCTGAAGATTCTGGATATTCCCGTACCCTTTGCTGTGGCCCCCGCTTTTGAAGGGGAGGCGATCCGTAAGAAAGATATGTTCCTGGAATTCGGCGGTGGCCGTACTCCCTCCTTCGAGCTGGTTAAGATGGTTAATGAGGACGAGATTGAGGACGGTAAAGTTGAAGTAATCGGCCCCGATGTTGGCGATCTTGAGGAAGGTGCAGCCATCAGCGGCGGTATCTACGTGAAGATTTACGGACGTAAGATGCAGGAAGACTTTGAAGGCGTGCTGGAGCGCCGCATCCATGACTTCGTAAATTACGGCGAGGGACTGTGGCATACGGGACAGCGCAACACCTGCTGGTACCGCGTGAGCAAAGACTGTCAGGCCAAAGGGTTTACGTTCCGTCATTACGGAGATTTGCTTATTGCCAAGTACAAGGACGATTTTCCCGCTATTGTGGACCGGGTCCAGGTAACTATTTACACTGACCCGAAAGAAGTGGAGGCAAAACTGGAAGAGGCCCGGGAATCATACGCCAAGCGTGATGCCCGCCTCGCCGGCCTTACCGATGAGTCGGTGGAGGACTTCTACTCCTGCACCCTCTGCCAGTCCTTCGCTCCCAACCACGTTTGCGTGGTTACACCGGAGCGTCTGGGCCTCTGCGGCGCCGTAAGCTGGCTGGACGGTAAAGCCTCCAACGAGATTGACCCCACCGGCCCCAACCAGCCGATCAAAAAGGTAGGTGTGATCGACGAGCAGAAGGGTATCTGGGAATCGGTCAACGAATTCGTCTATACAAACACCAACCGTAGTATTGAGGAATGCTCCATGTATTCCTTCATCGACCGCCCCATGACCTCCTGCGGCTGTTTCGAGTGCATTATGGGAATTGTTCCCGAGGCCAACGGTGTTATGATCACCTCACGTGAGCACGGCGGCATGACCCCCTGCGGTATGAACTTCTCCACGCTGGCCGGTACTGTGGGCGGCGGGATACAGACACCCGGCTTCATGGGTCTCGGACGGGGCTACGTGCTGAGCAAGAAGTTTATCAGTGCCGACGGTGGCCTGGCCCGTCTGGTCTGGCTTCCCAAGGAACTTAAAGACTGGCTCGGTGACGACCTGCGTAAGAGTGCCGAGGAACAGGGACTGGGAGCCGATTTTGTGGATAAGATTGCCGATGAAACTGTTGGTACCTCTGCGGAGGAGATCCTTCCCTTCCTTGAGGAAAAAGGCCATCCCGCCCTCACCATGGATCCAATCATGTAAATATGGTTAATTTTGTCCCGGTAGGCGGAGCCTTAGGCGATGATGCCCCGGGGCAATGTTTTGTGATTATAAAGAAAGAAAGGAGCAGAAATAATGGGTTTAACAGGATTAGAGATTTTTAAGCATCTGCCAAAAACTAACTGCAAGAAGTGTGAGTTCCCCACGTGTCTGGCTTTTGCCATGGCGCTGGCCAACGGGAAAGCTTCCCTGGATGCCTGTCCTGACGTTTCCGATGCAGCGAAGGAGGCCCTCTCTTCCGCTTCCGCACCACCGATTCGCCTCGTCAAAGTAGGAGCGGGTGATAACGTTGTGGAAATGGGGGATGAGACAGAAATATTCCGTCATGATAAAAGGTTCAATCATCCCACGGCTGTAGCCATTGTTGTTAATGATACAGATGACGTTGCTGCCAAGTTGGAGACCATCAACGGCCTGGTCTTCGAACGTGTGGGCCAGCAGTTTACGGTGGAGATGGTAGCACTGGTCAACGCCTCCGGTGATGCGGGCAAATTTAAAGCAGCAGTGGATACGGCAGCGGCCAATACAGAGAAGAATCTTGTGCTGGTCAGTGAGGATGCTGCGGCCATGGAAGCTGCATTACCTGCAGTAGCAGCACGTAAGCCCCTTATCTATGCCGCTAATAAGGACAACTACGAGAAAATGACCGAACTGGCCAAAGGCAGCGGGTGTGCCCTGGCCGTCAAAGCAGATAACCTGGAAGAATTGGCTGCGCTGGTGGATAAGATTGTTGCCCTTGGCTACAAAGATTTGGTTCTTGATCCAGGTTCCCGCGCTACCAGTAAGGTTATTGCCGACATGACGCAAATTCGCCGCCTCGCCATACGCAAGAAGTTCCGCACTTTCGGCTATCCCACCATTGCTTTCACCACTAAAGAGGATGAGCAGGAAGAACTGCTTCAGGCCACCGCATTCCTTTCCAAGTATACCAGCGTCTTAGTTATGAAGACAGCGAAGAAAGAATTATTGGTACCTCTCTTAAGCTGGAGAGCAAACCTCTTTACAGACCCGCAGAAACCTGTTGCCGTGGAGCCCGGTCTGCATGTAATTGGCGATGCCACTGATAATTCGCCGGTTTACTGCACCACAAACTTCTCACTTACCTACTACCTGGTGGAGGGTGAAGTGGATTCCACCCGTATTCCCAGTTATATCCTTTCAGTGGATACGGGCGGCATCTCTGTGCTCACCGCCTATGCAGATAACAAGTATACAGCAGAGACAATCACCAAGGCAATGAAGGCTTGTGGTTTGGATGATAAGGTCAAACATCGTAAGATTGTTATCCCTGGTGCGGTTGCGGTGCTAAAAGGCAAGCTTGAAGATGAATCGGGCTGGGAAGTTGTTGTGGGCCCGCGGGAGTCTTCCGGTATTCAGAAGTTTGCCAAGTCCCAGTTTGCCTAAGATGTTGATCTGCTACCCTATGATCGATAATAAATGAGCAGAAAGGAGAAAAGCAATGGCAGTGGAGATTAATAAAGAAAAATATAGAAGCCAAGTGCGGGAAGTTGTACTGGGTGCTACCAGTGCAGAAGGAGGAACCCGTTCGCACACGGTTAAAGTTGGAGGCGAAGCCGCCCTTCCTTTCCTTCACTTCGAGGGAGCAATTCCGAACAGGCCCGTGATCGCCATGGAGGTATGGGACATTGTCCCCGAAGAATGGCCGGCCAACCTGAAGGACCCTTTTGCCGATGTGATCAGTGACCCTGCAGCCTGGGCAAAGAAGTGTGTGGAAGAATATGGCGCCGATATGATCGCACTACGCCTGAAGAGTGCTGATCCTGATGGTAAGGACGCCGGAGCGGAAGAGTGTATCGCCAACCTTAAAAAAGTGTTGGCAGCAGTGGGTGTACCCTTAATCATCTATGGTTGTGGTAAAACGGAAAAAGATAATACCATTATGGGACCGCTTGCGGAAGCCGCAGAAGGTGAGAACCTCCTGCTGGGCGTCGCTGAACAGGAGAACTTTAAATCTGTGGCCAGTGCCGCCATGGCGTATAAGCATTCTGTGATTGCCCAGTCCCCCATTGATATTAACATTGCCAAGCAGCTTAACATTTTGATTTCGGAAATGAGCACACCCCTATTGGACCGTATCGTTATCGACCCTACCATCGCGGCCCTTGGCTATGGCATTGAATACAGCTATTCCATCATGGAGCGGGCCCGTTATGGCGCGCTTAACGGTGACCGTATGCTTGCCATGCCCATGATCGGCAATGTTGGCAATGAGGTATGGACCAAGAAAGAAGCGAATATTTCCGCCAGTGAGCAGCCAAGTTGGGGCGAGCAAGCAGAGCGTTCCATGGCATGGGAAGCTACAACAGCCATGGCCCTGGTGCAGGCGGGAATGGATATCCTGGTAATGCGTCACCCGCAGGCCGTAGCGCTTGTTAAAAATGCCATCGATGAGTTAATGCAGGATAACAGCTACTAATAGGGCGGCTGTTTTTATTCAATGGCCCAAATTATTAACGAACACATTAGTATTGAGGAGGGATTTAGAACATGATCATTATCGGCGAAAGGATCAACGGTATGTTCCGCGACATTGCCCAGGCAATTCGCGAGAAAGATCCAAAGCCTGTGCAAGAGTGGGCCCGCAAGCAGGAAGCCATGGGTGCCGGATATCTGGACTTGAACGTGGGGCCGGCTGTGGCAGATCGGGTATCCGCACTGAAGTGGCTTGTGGAGGTAACGCAGGAAGTGAGTAAATTACCGCTATGCCTCGATTCTACCGACTATGATGCAATTGAGGCCGGCTTGGAAGTATGTAAAAACCCGGCTATGATTAACTCTGTGCCGGCTGTGCAGGAGAAAATGGACCGGGTCTTTGCCATGGCTGCCAAGTACGATGCTGAGGTTATCGGCCTGGCCATGAGTGAAGAGGGTATACCCAAGGATGCGGAAAGCCGTGTGGCCCTGGCCATGGAACTGGTGGCAAACTGTGATGCCCATGGTATATCTATCGACAAGCTTTACATCGACCCCCTGGCCCTGCCTGCCAACGTAGGCCAGGATCATGGTCCCGAGGTTTTTGAAACACTGCGGCAGATCAAGTTACTCTCGGATCCCCCACCGAAAACAACCGTAGGACTCAGCAATATTTCCCAGGGCACGAAAAACCGTGAGTTGCTTAACCGCATCTTCGCCGTAATGGCCATGGCCAACGGGCTGGATTCAGCTATCTGTGATGCCTGTGACGAAGAGCTGGTAGCAGCTGTTGCAACGGGACGTATTTTACTGAACCAGGATATATACTGTGACTCCTACGTAAATGTTTTCAAGTCCCAAAATCAGTAATAAGACCAGGCGGTTGGGGTCGGGTGAACCCTTTCCCCGGCCCCTTCCCTTTCGTTACCGCCGGGTTTGCTATACTGACTCCTGAGCAGTAGTTATAGGGATTTTATCCCCCGGATTTATCCGGAAAAAGGGAAGGTGAGAAAAGATGATTGTTGGCGAGAGGAAGCCCCTGGCTGAGATTGCTGCCATGCTTGCGCCCTTCAAGAAGATCTGTGTCTTAGGGTGCGGCACTTGCGTAACGGTCTGCCTCTCCGGCGGTGAGAAAGAGGCGGCGGAGACAGCAGCAGCCCTTTCTCTGCTCTGGCAGAAAGAGGGGAAAGAAACCGAAGCCAGTACTCTGACTATGTTGCGCCAGTGCGAGTATGAGTATATTGATGACTTGGCGGAAAGGCTCAATGAATTTGATGCGGTACTCTCCCTGGCTTGTGGCGTCGGTGTCCAGACCATGACCACCAGGCTCCAGGATAAGATCGTTCTCCCCGGACTCAATACTACTTTCATGGGTTATCCCGTGGAGCAAGGTGTATGGACGGAAAACTGCCTCGGCTGTGGAAATTGTGTGCTGGACATGACTCTGGGGATCTGCCCCATCACCCGCTGTTCCAAGAGCATGCTCAACGGCCCCTGCGGCGGTTCTCAGGAAGGCAAGTGTGAAATAAGCAAAGACGTGGACTGTGCCTGGCAATTGATTTATGACCGGCTGATTAAGCTGGACGCCCTTGAAAGAATGGAGACAATCCAACCCCCCAAGGATTGGTCCACTTCCCACCACGGCGGTGTGAGAACGACGGTAAGGGAGGATGTCAAACTTGAATCCAGCGAGTAACCTACAAAAAATGCTTGACGGCGGCCATTTTGCTGTTTCGGGGGAACTGGGACCGCCCAAGAGTGCAGACATCGAAACCCTAAAACATCACGCTGATGAAATGCGTAACCATGTGGATGCTTATAACATTACGGATAACCAAACAGCTATTGTCCGCACCTCCAGTATTGGCGTAGCCGCTACGCTTATGCAGATGGGTCTGGAACCCACGGTACAAATGACCGTGCGGGACCGTAACCGCATTTGTCTGCAGAGCGACCTTTTAGGTGCAGTCAGCTTTGGTGTGCGTAACTTTCTCTGCCTGCAGGGAGACCATGCCAAGTTCGGAAACGAGCCAGGCAGTAAAAATGTGAATGACCTTGATTCCATGCAACTGCTTGAAACTGTGAAAAATATGCGGGACAAGGGTGTTTTTGTCGGTGGGGAAGAGTTGGAGCATCCCCTGCCTAATATTTTTATCGGGTCAGTGGTTAACCCCTTTGCCGATCCCTTTGAATACCGCCCCTATCGCCTGGCGAAAAAGATCGCCGCCGGGACGCAGTTTGTTCAGACCCAGTGTATCTTTGACATTGATCGTTTTGAAAGATGGATGGAAAAAGTGAGGGCATTGGGACTGCACAAAAAAGTGCATATTATCGGTGGTGTTACGCCCATTAAGTCTATTGGCGCAGCACGCTATATGCAGAAAAATGTTTCCGGTATGATTGTGCCGGAAGAACTGATTACCCGGATTAAAGGCTCAGAAAATAAAAAGCAGGAAGGCCTTAATGTCTGTGTGGAGACGATTCAGCGTCTGCAGGAGATCGAAGGGGTGGCCGGTGTACACGTCATGGCCATTGCCTGGGAAGAGGTAGTTCCCGAGATCGTGGAACGCTCAGGTCTGTATCCACGCCCAAAACTGGCCTAAATTAAGTCATTTATAAGGGACAGAGTACAGTGCTCTGTCCTTTTTTTATTTGTCAGTCGGCAGGAATCGGCTATGCGAAGGAGAACTATTGTTTGATAGGAGGTGTCTTGTTTGAGCAAACAATTTATTAAAGATTTAAAGATTGGGAGTTTTGTACAATCCCAGTTTTTCGTTGTGGAAGTAAATGAGCAGACATTTTCCACCCCCAATCGGGCGGGAGAATCGTTTTTAAAAATTATTTTAGGGGATATCAGCGGGACAATCAGGGGGATTATCTGGGACCGCTCGCTTTTGCCTGAGCCTGTTTATCCAGATGATGTGCTTAATATCTCCGGCGAAGTGAAAGACTACTATGGTCTCCAGCTCAATATCAACTGTTGTGAAAAGATAGCAAAAGATAAGATTAACAGAGCCTATTTCCAACAATCCTGTGAAAGGGATTATGAGGAAATGTGGGCGGAATTACAGAACATTACTGCCGCGGCAGTCAAAGACCCTCACCTCTCCGCATTGGTGGATCAATTTTACGGGGATAAAGATCTGGTGGAACGTTTCAAGCTTTCCCCGGCAGCGCGCGTTATTCACCATAGCTATCTTGGAGGTTTGCTTGAGCATACACTGGAAGTGATCGGGTTCTGTAGTCATGCTGTGTCTCTCTATCCACAGCAGTTAAACGAGTCCCTGCTCATAACCGCTGCCATATTCCACGATATAGGAAAAGTTGAGGAATATAACCTGGACAGTCTCTCTTTCCAACAAACTGACCGGGGGCGTCTGCTGGGGCATATATCTATTGGAATTGAGATCGTACGTCGCATGATGGCCCATACTCCCGGTATACCGGAGGGAATTAAGCTGGAACTTGAGCATATGTTGCTCAGCCATCATGGGGAGAAAGAATGGGGTTCACCGGAAATACCCCAGACATTTGCTGCTTTTACCCTTTTCCATGCTGATTTGCTCAGTGCACGTCTCAGACAATTTGCTCAGGTAATGGAACGGGGAGACGTTAATACTGCCTGGACGAAGCATGACCGCTTTTTGCAGCGGCGGGTATTTACTGGTTTTTCCCAAAATATTTCCGATTGAAGGAGCAGGAAAATGCCTTTCTTTGAAGAATTGTAAAAAAGAGGCTTAAGTGATGTATATTTCCGCTGTGACCCGTAAAGAATGTGGTGATGATGACTATGAAATTACAAAAAAAGTCTTTAGCCAGGATAGTGCCTTTTCTGAGGCAGGCTACCTATTACTTTGATAAAGGGAATTATTACTACCGGCAGAACAAGTTGGAGAAAGCTTTGCTGTTTTTTAACAAAACAGTGGAAGTCGATCCGGATAACTCCCTGTATCATTATAACCTGGCCTGTATCCTCAGCCGCATGGGCGATTTGGAGAAAGCCAATGTGATCTTTTCCCGTATCGTCCAACAGTTGGACCCTGCTCTTACTGAATGTTATTTTTTAATGGCGGTGAATTTCGGCCTGCTGGATGAACTGGAAAAAGCCCGCTATTATTTAAACCTGTACTTGCAATTTTCGCCTGACGGGGAAATGGTTGAAGATGCGGAAGATCTTCTATATGCGCTGAGTGAGGAAGAGGCAGAAATCCTTGGTGAGAAAGAACCTGGGAAAGAAGGATTAAGCGACAGACTCTGCGCAGAGGAGGAGGAGATCATCCGTAGCTATGATGAAAATCAGGCTATGCGCCGTCTCCTTTGGCAATCTCTGTATCATGATAATACTCAAGTGGTGGAGAAGGCAATCCGCATGTTCGGCCTGCTAAGGACGGGAAACGGAGAAAAGAACCTGCGGGAGTTTGTGCGCAACCCATGGATCAAGCAGCGTATGCGTATTCAGGCACTTATGGAGTTAAAAAACATGGGTTTTAAAGGTCTGGTAACCGTATACATGGATGGTTTTCTGCGGGATATTGACCTTTATTATTATCCTCTGGTTGCACCACGCTGGCTCGATCAGTGGCAGGATGTTCTGAACCTGACACTGGAGAACATGCGCCGCAGCAATTCGTTTGATGAACTTTTTTATGAGGATGCGCAAGCCATCTGGATAGATTTTATTAACAATTCTTATCCCCGCCTTCCCGTAATCAAGAAAAAAGAAACATGGGCTGCAGGCTTGGAATATGCCCTGGCCCGCTATCATTTTTTGCACCTTACACAGAAAAAACTGGCTGGACAGTACAGTGTTTCACCCTCAAGCATATCCACTCGCTACCAGGAGATCAATAGGGTCCTGAATATCGAACACCGGGCATACCGAAACATGCTACGCTATCTTACACGGCGTGAGCAGGACTAAAGGCCTCTTCCCCCGGGTGGGATGAGGCCTTCAACATAATTGCGAGGTGTATAAATTGATACAGGAACAGGTTGTTACAATAAAGACGAGCAGCCGGGTGGAGTTCCAGGACATAACCGCTACAATAAAGGAGTTTGTCCGGAAAGAGCAGGCAGATGCAGCCAGTGTAATGCTTTTTGTGCCCCACACTACCGCAGCTGTGACCGTTAACGAGGGAGCAGACCCTTACGTGCTAACCGATTTGGCTGCTCAACTGGAAAAAATGGTGCCCCGTGTAGGAGGTTATAGTCATTCCGAAGGCAACAGTGACGCCCATATCAAGGCATCTCTGATTGGTTCATCACTCCATTTACC
>SKTJ01000334.1 GCA_007122565.1 Syntrophomonadaceae bacterium
GATATGCTCGGTCCCGATAAAATTATGATTTAACCGTTTCGCTTCTTCCTGGGCCAGCACCAGCACCTGTTGCGCTCGTTCTGTAAAACGGCCGAACATAAACATAGCCAAAACTCCTCTCATATAATTTTAGGGTAGATATTGCTTTACACGGGTTGCACGCTCCAAGTCCCGTTCATAAGGGCTGAGACTCTTTCCTTTCAAATATTGCAAACATCCGGGTTGGGTCAGTACCAGCAGTTCGTTTAGCGTTCCCACCGGCACATCCCCGAGCAGTCCCAAATCCACTCCCAAACGTACATCGGAGATAAATTGCATTGTTTCCTCAGCATTGAGCAGACGGGCATGTTTTAGAATACCATAAGCCCGACCGGCACGGTCCGCCAGCTTATCCCTTTCCTTGTTCAGCAAATGCTGCCGTGCTTTTCTTTCCTGATTAATTAAATGCCTGATTACACTATAAAGGTTTTGCCAAATCTCTTCTTCCGACTGCCCCAGGGTAATCTGGTTGGAAACCTGGCATAGTCCGCCGACCATCTCCGTCCCTTCACCATAGATACCCCGTACCGCCAGCCCCACCTGGCTGATCGCGGAAAGGATGTGATTGATTTGACCGGTGATGACTAGAGCCGGCAGATACAACATCACAGAGGCACGCAGTCCTGTGCCCACATTGGTGGGACAGGCCGTGAGATATCCCAAATCCTGATGAAAAGCATAATCAACAACCTGCTCCAGATAATCATCATAACGGGAGGCCTCCTCCCACCCCTTCTTCAACTGTAAACCGGGAAGCAAACACTGGATGCGAAAGTGATCCTCTTCATTAATCATGATACTGACTACCTCATCATCTCTGAGGATCAGTGCGCTGGAAAGACTTTCACGTGCCTGTAGGGGGCTAATTAGATGTTTCTCCACCAACACCTGCCGGTAAACCGCTGAAAAGCTGCTGATATCGAGTAAATTCATGTCGGATAAATAATCTTTTTGCTCCTGTAAAACCTTTTTGCCCATGGACAGAACCTTCTCGCGGTGCTCATCAGAGGCAAGTGGTGGAAAAGGAAACCCGCTAATGTTTCTTGCCAACCGGATACGGCTGCTGATTACTATCTCCGCCTCCGCACCGCTCCCTTCCATCCATTTACTGGTAATTTGTTTAATTTTTTCGTTATAACTCTTGTCTGGCGTAACGCTTTTTTGTTCTTTTGACTCCGGAGACAGGGATTTCTCATTCTCCGGGGAAGGATTTGTTTCATCTGCCATGTTATCCTGGTTCAGGCATTTATCCTCGTCCAACTTGCGGCGTTTCTTTTTTTCAGGCATCCCCTGCCCCCCCCTCAGCAAGCTGTTTCTCCAGATCATGGATCTGATCACGGAGCTCAGCTGCCGCTTCGAAATCTTCATCCATAACCTTTTTTTGCAGCTCCAACTTCAAATGATCAATTTTTTTCTTTAGCTTTAAATGAGTCCCGGCTCGTGTTGGAATCTTGCCCATATGTTTCTGGTTACCATGCAAACGACGAAAGAGAGGAAGAATATTCCGATCAAAGGATTCGTAGCAGCGATCACAGCCGAATCGCCCGATTTGACCAAATTGAGCATAGGTCAAGCCGCATGCAGCACACTGCATTACCGCTTCTTCCACCGGCATTACCGCTTCAGCATTTTCCGGCGCATTCATACCCATCATTCCGGAAAAAAACTGGTAAAGGGGAAATTTACCTTCCAAAGGAAAATCCAGTTCACCGTTTTCACGGGCGCAATCCTCACAGATATAGATCTCCGATTTATTGCCGTTAATAATCTTGGTCAGATGCACGGAGGCATTTTTTTTATTACATTTCTGACAGAGCACGCTACGTGGGCCCTTTCCAGGAAGAAGTAAAGAAAATTTTCCCGGACAAACAGGCCTTTCACCTCCCCTATTTAATCTGTCCCAAAATGCAAAAATAAGTTGGACAGTTGGAAAGTTGGATAGTTGGATAGGAAAAGATAAAACCGGGAAAAGCCGAACATACCAGCCATTTTCATGGTCTGATGGTACCAGCACTGCAGGTGTTGACATGGGGTCTAATAAAACAATGCCTGGATCATACAACGGAGCAGCGAACCCCGCAATTCACTTTGCAGTTGTTCACTTTCCACGGTAGAGATACACTTGATTGCAGCTTCCATTAACCGGGATTCGCGCATGGAAATATACTTACCCGTAAGCAGTCTCTCAATGATACCCATGGCCTGCCCGGCGCTGAATGACCCTTGCTGCAGTTCCTGCAGGATTCCACCCGGCAGCTCCCACCCATCCGTATCAACTTTTCTGATGCGTAAGTATCCTTTTCCACCCCTACGGCTCTCTACCATGTATCCCTGCTCCAGGGTAAAGCGGGTCGCCAGGACATAATTAACCTGAGAGGGAACACAGTTAAACTTTCCCGCCAGCTCTTTGCGCTTAATTTCCAAAAAGCCGGATGCACTAAGAGCAAGAAGCTTTTTTAAATAGTATTCCATGTTGTCAGCTAAATTGCCCATTTTTGGCTTCCCCTGTTATTTGACCATCCCTGACCTTTATTATAATCCTTACTCCCCCCTAAACCAAATCCGCTAATACCCTGAATTTATTCATCAGAAAGGATTGTGGATGTTTATGGCAATATACCTTAGCCTGAATTGATATTGCGCCACATTGCTGCAATCCGTTATTATCCATAAAAAAAGGGCCCTAAACGCTGCCGGCTACGGCTTCGCCCGGGTCCTTCCTGGTGTTACTTAATTTTTACTCCTGGAGCTTTTCATGCTGAAAATACCACTCTTCCAACTCACGAAATGTGGGATTTTTCTCGCCGCGCCGGCAGATGGTCTTGAGGGCACGCACATAAAGCACCTGGTAATAATAGTAATAGGAACAACAGACACCGCAAAGTCCGGTCCAAAGTCTTTCCTGCCCCCAGCAGGACTGGAGCAGACGGGTACACTGGGGACAGGGCCGCCAGCGGTAGGCAAATACCCACTCCCAGAAATTAACCTGAAAGAGATTGAGGTTTTCTTCAATTTTACGCTTTTTTTTATCCTGGAAGCTAATAACATTCACATTCATTTTATCCATCCCCGGCTTAGGAACTTTTTAATATATGATGTATCTTTACCATTTAATATACTTTCATACATTTGTAAAGATCAGGAGTCTGGTTAAAATGAGTAAACCGGGGAAACATTAGAAGACTCA
>SKTJ01000259.1 GCA_007122565.1 Syntrophomonadaceae bacterium
AAAGATTATCGGCAAAGGGGATAAAAACCTTACTCAGGGGATCAGTTATACCCCCCGGGCCAAGAAAGTAATTGAACTGGCCATTGAAGAGGGACAGAATTTTGGTCATAACTATGTAGGGACAGAACACCTTCTACTGGGCCTTTTGCGTGAAGGTGAGGGCATCGCTGCCCAGGTGCTGACAAATTTAGGGATTGACCTGAAAAAAGCACGCCGTGAAGTGGTGCAATTATTGGGTGGAGAGGCGCAGGTAGGCAATGCGCAGGGTGGTAAAACGACCCCCCAGACCCCTACAGTGGATACGTTTGGCCGTGATCTCACCAAACTGGGCCGGGAAGGAAAACTGGATCCGGTAATTGGGCGGGATCAGGAGATCGAACGGGTGATTCAGATACTGAGCCGCCGTACCAAAAATAATCCCTGCCTTATTGGCGAGCCGGGCGTGGGCAAAACGGCTATCGTGGAAGGCCTGGCCCAGCGTATAAATGAGGGAAATATTCCCGACAGCCTGCTGGAAAAACGGGTGGTTACACTGGAATTGTCAGCAGTTGTTGCCGGAACCAAGTACCGCGGAGAGTTTGAAGAACGCCTGCGCAAACTGATGGTAGAGTTGCAGCAGGCCGGCAATGTGATCATTTTTATAGACGAGTTGCATACGATTATCGGAGCCGGTGCCGCCGAGGGCGCCATTGATGCCTCCAACATCCTTAAACCGGCGCTGGCCAAAGGTGAACTGCAGGCCATCGGGGCTACCACGCTGGATGAGTACCGTAAGCATATTGAACGGGACCCGGCGTTGGAGCGGCGTTTTCAACCAATTAATGTAGGGGAGCCTACAAAAGAGGAGAGCCTGGAGATCCTGAAAGGACTGCGCGACCGCTATGAGGCTCACCATCGGGTTAAAATCACCGATGAGGCGCTGGAGGCGGCGGTAATCCTGGGCGATCGTTATATCCAGGACCGTTTTCTCCCCGACAAGGCCATCGATCTCATCGATGAAGCTGCTTCCCGTGTGCGTTTGCGTAACTATACAGCTCCACCCGATTTAAAGGAAATGGAAGATAAGCTGGATAATATCCGCCAGGAGAAGGATGCGGCGGTGCGCAGCCAGGAGTTTGAGCATGCGGCCCAACTGCGCGATAAGGAACAGCAGTTTCGTGTTCAGTTAAATGAGCTTAAAAAAGAATGGGAAAAGAAAAAAGTGGTCTCTGATCAGGTCCTGGTGACAGAGGAGGATATAGCCCATATTGTCTCGAGCTGGACGGGCATTCCGGTTAAGAAGCTTGCGGAAGAAGAATCGGCACGCTTGCTGCGTATGGAGGAGATCCTGCACCAGCGGGTGATTGGACAGGACGAAGCAGTGCAGGCCTTATCCCGGGCGATCCGCCGCGGCCGTGCCGGCCTCAAGGACCCAAAACGCCCCATCGGTTCATTTATATTCCTTGGCCCCACGGGGGTGGGGAAGACGGAGCTCGCCCGCAGCCTTGCGGAAGCGCTTTTCGGTGATGAAAACGCCATCATCCGCATGGACATGTCCGAATATATGGAGAAGCATACCACGGCACGGCTTATCGGGGCGCCGCCCGGTTACGTGGGCTATGAAGAGGGAGGGCAACTAACGGAAAAAGTGCGACGCAAGCCTTATAGTGTCCTCTTGTTGGATGAGATTGAAAAAGCCCATCCCGATGTGTTTAATGTTCTTTTGCAGATTCTGGAAGATGGGCGCCTCACTGATGGTAAGGGGCGCACGGTCAATTTCCGTAATACGGTGATCATCATGACCTCGAACGTGGGGGCTAACTTTATCCGCAAACAGCCGACCATGGGTTTCCGTTCGTCAGATACGGAAAGGAACTACGAGCAGATGAAGGGGCGGCTCATGGAAGAGTTGAAACGTACTTTCCGTCCGGAGTTTTTAAACCGGGTCGATGACATCATCGTTTTCAAGACGCTTACGGAGGAAGATATCTCCCATATTGTGGACTTAATGCTGGCGGAACTGACCAAACGCATTAGCGAGTACGGGTTAAAACTGGAGGTAACCGCAAAAGCAAAGGAACTGTTGGCGAAGGAAGGGTTCGATCCCACCTACGGCGCGCGCCCGTTGCGTCGTGTTATCCAGAAAAGACTGGAGGATGGCATTTCGGAGGAACTCTTGCGGGGTAATTTTACTTCCGGTGACGTTATTCATGTGGAAAAAGAAGATGAAGCAGAAAAGCTTGTTTTTACCAAGGGAGAACAGCAAGCCTGAGTAATAAAAGAAAGCAATATGACCTGAGTCAAAGTCCCCGCTTGAAAAAGCGGGGACTTTGTTGATTATCGCGTTAAATCAAGAAAATTCTGGCGCAGGAATAAAGAAAGGTTGTAGCGAAATAGCTTAGCGGAACTGCTTTTTAAAAGTGTGTAATTTGTTTTTTTAGTGTTTAGTTTTCAACAATTCCGTCAATAACTTTTTTCAGGTAGAAAGGTTTTTTAAAAAGGGTTTTTCCCCCGTATGACGAATTACTAACTGGTAGGTTTTTTAATCCACAGTGGGAGGAATTAGTTTGAAAATTGCTGTATCAGGGAAAGGCGGGGTCGGGAAAACGACGGTTGCCGCCGGCTTGGCTTATCTGTTAGCCCGGGACGGTTTCACCGTTTATGCGGTGGATGCGGATCCCGATGCCACCCTGGGGTTGACACTGGGATTTCCACCGGATGAATTGGCAAAGATGACCCCTATGGTGGAAATGAAAGAAGTGATCAAGGAGAAAAGCGGCGGAGGCGGTGCCTATTATAACCTTGATCCCGATGTGGATGATGTGATTGCCGACTACAGTTTGCACCGGGATAACATTCATCTGCTGCTTATGGGTGGGATTAAGCAGGGAGGTTCGGCCTGCTACTGCCGGGAAAACTCCTTTCTCAATGCTGTGCTTAACACCCTGCTGGATAATCAGGAAGTGGTGTTTCTGGATATGAGTGCGGGGATCGAGCATTTGACCCGGGGCACGGCACAGGGAGTTGATTTGATTTTCGTGGTAGCGGAGCCCACACGGGCCGGAGTTAAAACGGCCGGGCTGGTATGCAAGCTGGCCCGGGAACTGGGAATCACGAATATCAAGGTTTTAGGTAACAAGATCCGCCGGGAGGAAGAAAAAGAGTTTATCCGCAAATCCCTGCCGGGGGAGACAATTGCCGGTTTTTTGCCTTATGCGGATAAGGTTTGGG
>SKTJ01000171.1 GCA_007122565.1 Syntrophomonadaceae bacterium
CTTAACTCTTTAGCCATGGTGATGCCTCCTTTTGCAAATTAATTATTTACAGGTGAATTTAAGGTTAATACATTTACCTTACTTACATCATTTCCACTTTGTCATATTCAAAGGCTTCCCATTTTATAAAAGCATCGTGGGTTGGACTGTTAATGGCATCAGCAGAGAAGCTGATAAAAACTTCAGGCATTTGATTGTTTGTTGCGCCAAAGAAATAGTCCATATAGAATAAATCTCCCATGCCAAGTTCCGGGCCAAAATCAGGGTCTCCCAGAATATCCTGAATCTCCGCGAAGGTCATTCCCACTTTTGCGCCCAATATTTCCTGCTCTGCCCCAATAAAAATGCTTACTGCTACTTTATCCCTCACATCAAACGGTGAACAAAAGCGAATGGGACCTTTTTCAAAGTTATAGATCATATAGTTATGTGGTCCGTGCCAATTGCTATACCCGTGCTCTTGCGGCTCCCCCAGCAATTCCTTTATCTCAGCAAAACTATTCCCGAGAAAATTTAATGCCGGGTCCCCTTGCAAATCCAAATCCAGAGCTGGCCGTTCCGGGTTCAAGGATGATATTTGGCCCACCGTCTTTATTTCCCGTTGCCTAACATGATTCGTCTTCCCCCAAGCCTGACTCAGGAGGAGCAAGAGGAGGATAAAGATTAATAGCATAAATAAAGTTAACGGTCTGAAAAGTTTATGCGAAATCAATTCTATCCTCTCCTTCTCTTCGATGCTTTCTTTAAGTTTATAAGTTAAATTGTTTGTATTTTAACTGACAGGATGCTCAGAAGACTATTAGCAAATTGCTCATTATTCAGTGATAAATTTCTTATTTTTAAATGCTAAAAACCCCATATTTATGGGGTTTCTGAAGTAATACGCTTGTTTTATGGAAAATAAATTAAATTTGCTCCTGCCACCCGGGGCGGGAAAAGAAATGCTCCAGCTGCTGGATTTCGTATTCCAATAACTCTTTCAATGAAGCGGCTTCTGCCAACTTGTTTTCCTTTGCCAGCTTCTCCAGCTCACATGCAATCTCGTAAGCAGTGTTCATACCCAGGTTTCCAAGTTCCCCTTTGAGGCCGTGCGCCACGGCAGCCAGGGCCTTGGCGTCTTGCTTTTCCAGAGATTCCTGCAGCGCCGTCAGGTCCTGATGATAATCCTGGAAAAACATTTCCAGCAGCTCCTCCAGCAGCTTTTTGTTTCCCTCCATCCGTTGCAATATTTTCTTTACGTCTTCCGGTGGGGCCTGCTGCAAAGGATTGCTCTTTTCCATCGCCCGGGCCAGGGCGTAATACAACTCCTCAGTATTGATCGGTTTGGATATATAATAGTCCATGCCTGCCTGCAGGCACCTATCCTGATCTTCCTGCATGGCATAAGCCGTCATGGCAATAATAGGAATATGGCCGCCCCCTTCTGCTTCCATAGCGCGAATACGCGACGTGGCTTCCAGGCCGTCCATTTCCGGCATATGAATATCCATGAGGATCAGGTCAAAGCGCCGTGTCTTATACATCTCCAGCGCTTCTTTGCCGTTTTGCGCCGTAATTACCTGATGCCCCTTTTTCTCCAGGAGAACAGTCGCCAGCTTCTGATTCATTGGCTTATCTTCCACCAGCAGTATTTCCAGCCCAATCATCTCCCGGCATAACGATTGCTCCTTACCGGGCGCTTCCCCGGGCTCTGCAGGGGACCCCGTTCTGTCCCCCGTAACCGGGGGCAGGACAAAGGGAATGGTAAAATAAAATGTGCTTCCCCCTTTTTCCATACTCTTAACACCAATGGAACCGCCCATTAATTCCACCAGTTTCCTGGAAAGGGCCAGGCTCAAGCCTGTACCCTCATACTTGCGCGTACCGGAAGCATCCACCTGAGTAAACCTTTGAAACAAACAGTTTACCTGATCCGGGGGGATACCGATTCCCGTATCCCTAATGGAAAAAAGCACGGGAAAAACATTGGCCCGTACCGGCCCCTTTACTTCTCCTTCATCTTCTCCATCTTTCCCCTCTTTAACAGGCTGCAAGCTTACCACAATCTCCCCCTGCTCTGTAAACTTAATTGCATTTTCCACTAATTTTACCAGCACCTGCTCCAGCCTGGCGGGATCTCCCGTAATTTCTGCGGGGATCTTTTTATCAATGTCACAAGACAGTTTAAGGCCTTTTTTTTGAGTATGGGGGACAAACGAGGAGACAATTCTTTCTACCTCCCGGGAAAGATGGAAGGATACCTGTGCCGGCGCCAGGCTGGTTGCCTCAATCCTGGAAAAGTCGAGGACATCGTTAATCATGGCCAGCAGGGAGTCTGACGCGTGCCTGACCATCTCTGTCCATTCCTGCTGCGTGGGATTTAATTCGGAGTTGTGGAGAAGTTCGGTCATACCCATAATTACATTCATCGGAGTACGAATCTCGTGAGACATATTTGCAAGGAAATTGCTCTTGGCACGGTTGGCTTGTTCAGCCTCGTCCCTGGCAAGCTTCAGCGCCTGTTCCGCCTGCTTCCGTTCGGTGATGTCTCTTGCAATACCCCGATACCCTGTAAGTTCACCCTGTTCATTAACAACAGGCGATCCACTTGTTTCAAAAACAATGGTGCAATTATTCTTGTGCAGCATGGCGTTTTCAAAACGGTAAAAAGGTTTACACCGGGCCCCAGCTTCAAGGAAGTACTTTCTATTTTTACCGGACTCGTCAGGATGCATTAAATCAAAGAGATTTTTGCCCAGGATTTCATCCAGCTCATAGCCTGTGAGCTCTTGTGCTCTGGGGTTTGAATAGGTTAATTTACCCGCGTGGTCAGCTTCCCAAACCCAATCGGTGCTTTGTTCCACCAGATCCCTGAATTTCTTTTCATTGTGGGTGAGCTTCTCGTTAGCCGTGGCATTTTCGTTGAAAAGCAGATGAAAGGGATTAGTTAACGATTCATAAATGAGGGCGCGATAGATAAAGGCTATAGAAAACAACTTGAAAATATGGCCGAGATAATTAAAAAAACCGTAAACATCCACGTACAGGGTAAAACTCATTTCAGCTAGAATGTTAAATGCAACAGCCAGGAGCAGCAACCTTATAATGTTTTCCCCCAGGTACGCTCTTTTTTTCCAGAATATAACTCCTGCTGCCACTAATATGACAGAAATCACATATTCACTGGCAATCTTGAA
>SKTJ01000287.1 GCA_007122565.1 Syntrophomonadaceae bacterium
ATGGACAATTTTTTACCGCAGTTTAAACCTTTGTATTTTTCCGGTGGCGCCTTTTGGCAGTTCTGATACGATCTCAACCCAGCGGGGGTACTTATATTTAGCCAGGCGGTCCAATACCCACTTTTTCAGCTCTTCCCTTAATTCATCAGAGTCTGCAAAGCCCTCACGCAACACCACGTAGGCCTTGGGTTTGATCAGTTCCTTATCATCGGGGGATCCTACCACCGCACTTTCCAGAACAGCGGGATGATCGTTTATACAATTCTCCACCTCAACAGGTGATACCCAAATACCCCCCACCTTTAACATATCGTCGCCCCGTCCAGCACACCAGTAATAGCCGTCCTCATCAATATAGTACTTGTCTCCCGTATCCACCCACTCGCCCTGCATTGTTTTGCGGGATTTTTCCCGTTTGCGCCAGTACTGCTGGGCAGCACTGTCTCCTTTCACAAGCAATGTCCCGATCTCGCCCTCCGGCACTTCCTGTCCCGCATCATCAACAATTTTAAATTTATAGCCGGGAACGGGCTTCCCCGTAGAGCCGGGCCGCACATCACCGGGGCGGTTTGAGATAAAGATATGGAGCATCTCTGTGGACCCGATCCCGTCCAGAATATCAAGGCCGAAACGTTCTTTCCAGCGGTAGTATATATCCGTGGGCAGGGCCTCACCCCCTGAAACACAGATACGCACGGAAGAAAATTCATGTTCGCTCGTTGGATCTGCTTGTTTGATCCCTTCCCGGTCCAGCTTTTCCCTGTATTCAAGCAACTGGCCGTACAGCGTGGGTACACCGAAGAAAACTGTGGGGCGGAAACGCTCAAGACTTTGGAAAATATTCTTCGGCGTGGGAGGAGCAGGATTTAACACAACTGAAGCTCCCAACTCCAGGGGGAAATACATGCTGTTACCCAGGCCATAACCGAAAAAGAGCCTCGCCCCGGAGAGAACGATATCATTATCTGTTAACCCCAGCGCGCCCCTGGCGTAGGAAGTTGCGCTTGCCACCATATCGTACTGGGAATGGATGGCCCCTTTCGGAGAACCGGTGGAGCCGGAACTGTAAAGCCAGAAACCTACATCATCCCTGGTGGTTAATGCTGGCTTGAGCACAGCCGGGGCCTGCTTATATTTTTGCTTAAAGGGAACCCGGGCTCCATCTGCTTCCGAGAGAACCACCATATCCCGCAGATAAAAGAGGTCCCCTTTGATGCTTGTTATGAGATGGACCAGTTCTTCCGAAACAACAAGCACTTTGGCCCGGCTGTCGTTGAGATAATACTCGTAATCCTCGGGGGGGAGCATGGTATTTACAGGGACGGGCACGGCACCAATCTTAATCGCACCCCAGAACGCCGCAAAAAACTGGGGCACATCGAGCATAAGGAGCATGATCCGATCATCAATACGCACCCCCAGTTCCCGCAGGGCGTTTCCCGTCTTGTTCACCATCTTCTGAATGTCATGGTACGTATAGTTGCGCTGCTCAGTGTAAATGGCGATCTTATCGCCCCGCCCCTCCCGGATATTCCGATCTACAAAGTAATCAGCTGCGTTAAAAAACTCCTGCTCTACAGCCATTATTAACACCTTCTTAATTTTTTTTATTAATACTATTTTAACCAAGTACCAGAAAAATCTCCACAGATACCACCACGAATTACCGCGCGAAACGAGTTAACTGATTTCTCTCAAGGGAGATACTGGAGGATGCGCAGCTGCCAAAGAAGCGGACGTACGGGGACAGGCTCTCCGCGCAAAGCAAGGCGGAAAAGCTCCATACCGATGGTCACATGAAAGCGTAACATGGCCTCTCCCCGTTCCGGAGAAGCCTCCGCCGGCGCTCCCAGGTAAGGAAGCATCTGCTTGTCGTTCACCCACCCGAGCAGCCTCGCCAGATGTTCCAGATCACGCCGCAGCTCATTAGAAAACAACCCGCACAGGCGGGAAAGTAGTATTACTCCCTTTTTGGGTAAAGGTGAAGGGGAAGAAGCCACATCCCGGAAAGCTTCGTCTGCAAGATTAAGATTATTGGATTTTAACGCCAGCATCAGGGATGTTTCATTGGTGCCGGCGTGGGAATCCCTATCATCGCCACAGCAGCCGGGAGAAAGACCCGTTTCCTGCAGGAGCCTCGGATCATTTTCTACCATCATACGAAAAATAAGGTTAAATGGATTGACCACTATAAGGCGGTATTTTTTCCAAGCCCTCCGGGCCGCCGTTTCAATCGCCAGTTGATGGCGTGGCCCGCCGTGATTATCAGATAGGAAAAGATAGCGGAATCCCTGCCCCGCCAGCTCCCGTGCCAGGGAAAGGAGTACTTTTTTAAGCAAGGGTGCCGGAAAATTGAGAGACCCTTTAACCGGCAGGGCGTCGGCACCTGTAAAAAGTGGAGGGAGCCTCAACAAGGTGTAATCGGGGAACTCCTGCTGCAAAGCTTCCGCGTAGCGCCTTTGCAGTTCCTCCGCAACGAATATATCGGTCCCCACCGGGAGATGAGGCCCATGCGCTTCAACCGGACTGACAGACATTAAGATGATGGTTTTATTACGGTCCAGATCTTTGATTTCTTTTATGGTAAGCTCCAGGTAATCAAGCATTTGCAGGACCTCTTTTTTTAAGATAACCTTTATTTCTCCATTTGTCTATTATATCCTGCATAGCCGAAATTTTCATCTATCCGTCTGTATTGGTTAATCTGGGTTGGTTAATTAAGTGCAAATAAATCTAAAACTTTTAGTTATGCCTAATATTTTTAGCGCATATATAAGTTATGAGATATAAATTTTGTTAGGGTGACATATTATGACAATAACTGATGAAGGGTTTTATACTGCCAGGGGATACGAAATTACTGCCGGGGAAAATGCCTTAACAGCAAGCATGGAAGATTATTTAGAAATGATTTACCGTTTAAGTCAGGAGAACGGTTATACCAGGGTAAACGACTTAGCGTCCAGTCTAAATGTTCAGCCACCCTCTGTTACTAAAATGATTCAGAAACTGGCTGAAAAAAAACTCATAGATTATGAAAAATATGGCATGATTCATCTAACAGCTGAAGGGGAAAAGCTGGGGAAATATTTTTTGCAAAGGCATAATACCTTAAAAGAGTTTCTAAGTTTAATTGGTGCAACTGAAAACCTCCAAAAAGATGTGGAAACAATGGAGCATTATGTAAGTATTAACAATTTCAGAGTTATCTCCACATTAGTGAGCTTTATGAAAGAACATAGTCACTTCCTGAGCCAATTCCATGAATATAAAAGCAAACTACCCTAACCTGGATAAACCAGTAGATAGCAGGTAGCTGGTAGCAGGTAGGGGCCTAAGCTACTAATAAAAACAGGATAAGCAAAACAAGGTCAAAAGATCAGGTGCTTTGATTTCAAAGTTTCTGGTCTTTTTTAACTTTATGTACATAGAACTTGCCAGATAGACAAGCACCCAAATTAACTTACGTTAATACAATACTATTATCTGAGGTTAGACGCAGTTAACAATCTTAATCGCTACTACCTCTCATTAATTATAAAGGAGTGTCGTTGAATTAAATGAAAATAGTCGTTGATGTAAGGAATTTATCTGTTTCTTACGATGGCAAAAAAGCCTTCGAAGATATTTCTTTTTCAATACCTGCCAAGCAAATTGTGGGGATTATTGGACCTAACGGTTCGGGAAAATCAACGTTAATTAAAGCTATTATGGGCTTACTGGTTGTTGACCAGGGAATAGTATCCATTATGAATCAGCCTGTTTCAAGGGCTCGCAAAAAAATCGCCTATGTTCCTCAAAGAAATGCGATCGACTCCGATTTCCCTGTTTTGGTTGAAGATGTGGTGATGATGGGACGCTATCCCCATATGTCCTGGTGGGGGTTTCCCAGTGCAAAAGACAGGCAAGTCACAGAGGAAAGTCTGATCCGGGTGGGAATGATTGAACTGCGAAAAAGACAAATAGGCCAGTTATCAGGAGGGCAACAACAAAGAGTTTTTTTAGCACGTGCATTAGCCCAGGAGGCAGAACTACTATTTCTAGATGAACCTTTTGCCGGAATTGACATTGCTTCTGAAGGTATGATTATGAAACTGCTAAAAAACCTTAGGGATCAGGGCAATACGTTGTTTGTTGTGCATCATGACTTAAGTAAAGCAGAAAGCTATTTTGACAGTCTGATACTTTTAAAAAATAAGCTTATTGTTTATGGCAAATGGGAAGATGTCTTTAAATTGGAGTACTTACGTATGGCTTATGATGATAGGGTCGCCACCTTCACCACGGACAATGAACTAATGGTGGTAAACGGCTAGATGGAAAACCTGATATTCTTCATTGATGCGTTAGCTAAGTACCAGTATCTGCAAAATGCTATGGCTGCAGGAATAATGGTGGGGATTGTTTGTGGAATCATCGGGTGTTTTATCATATTAAGAGGCATGGCACTGATGGGTGATGCCATTTCTCATGCTGTTCTCCCTGGTGTGGTTATTGCTTATTTTCTCGGCATCAGTTTTTTTATTGGTGCAGTGGTTACTGGTGTGCTGACCGCCCTGGGAATAGGATATATCTCACAAAACAGCAAAATAAAACACGATTCTGCCATCGGGATTATGTTTACAGCTGCCTTTGCTTTAGGTGTTGTTTTAATTACGCTGCGGAGAGGAACGGGCGTAGACCTGTGGCACATTTTATTTGGCAATGTATTAGCCGTTTCAAGGGCTGATTTATGGATGACCTTTATTATTGGTGTGGTTGTTTTACTAAGCATCGTTCTCTTTTATAAGCAGTTGTTATTGAGTACTTTTGACCCTACCATGGCCCGAGCCATTGGCCTGCCCACCAAACTCATTCATTACTTATTAATGCTAATGCTCTCCCTGGTTACGGTAGCTTCCCTGAAAACTGTAGGTATTGTGCTGGTAGTCGCCATGTTAATAACCCCGGGAGCCACTGCTTACCTGTTAACTAACCGCTTGCAGGTAATGTTAGTATTGTCAGTGATGTTTGGCGTATTTTCCTCAATAGTGGGCGTTTATTTTTCTTTCATCTATGATGTGGCAACAGGAGCTTCTATCGTCCTTGTTGCTTCAATTTTATTCGCCTTCTGTTTCTTCTTCTCTCCGAAACAAGGCATAATACTCCGGGGTTTTCGCTCCAGAACGCTTCGGATTGAAAATCAAGTTAAAAAGGAGACATGGTAAATGTTTAGCAAACATCTTGTTTGTTTGGTTTGTATTATGGCACTAATGGGAGTGCTTATCACGGGTTGCGGCAACCAGGAAGCTGAAAACCAGGAAGGCTTACAAATAGTCACCAGCATTTCTATTTTGGCCGATCTGGCAGAAAACATTGTGGGTGACCGGGGCACTGTGGTCTTTCTTGTACCTGTAGGTGATAACCCGGAAGATTATGAACCTCTGCCCAGTGACATGCAAAAGGTAAGTAATGCAGATGTCTTATTTGTAAACGGCTGGGGCCTGGAAGAAGGCATAGAAAGGTCGATGGCTCATATAACTGACAACATAGTATTTGTTACTGAAGGCATTACGCCAATTCCTTTAGTAGGCGAGGATGCGCCCGACCCCCATGCCTGGTTCGATGCTTCACTTGTAGCTGATTTTTATATAGAAAATATTTTAACTGCATTGGTTGCATTAGATCCCGCCGGAGCAGAGGAATATGGTCGAAATGCTGCAGCTTATGTGGATAAATTAAAAGAATTGGATACCTGGATTAAGGAACAGGTAAAAAAGATTCCAGAGGATAACAGGATTATTGTGGTTAGTGAAAATGCCTTAAAATACTTTGGTAAAGCATATGGCTTCCAGACAGAGGGGATTTGGGAATTAAATTCACATGAAGAAGGTACACCCCAGCAAATGTCCAGAGTTGTTGACCTGGTTGTGGAAAGAAGAATCCCCGCTGTCTTTGTTGAGAGCACCGTGGATCAAAGATATATGGCAATTATTAGCGATGAAACAGCAGTGCCGATCGCAGGTGAAATCTATACGGATGCCCTTGGCTTACAGGGAAGTGCTGCAGATACTTATATTAAGATGATGCAATATAACACGAATGTAATTGTCCAGGGGTTAAGCCAATGAAATAAATGTTATTTAGTAACTGCTCAGGTATAATTTGCAGCGGGGTTCAGGATACCTGTTCGAAACCGCAGTCTCAAGTTAAAAATACAGGGGTTGCCTTTGCCGACCCGGCTCACATGCTTTGGCTCGCTGCGCTCAAACACGTAGCATGTGGAAACCCCGGTCCGGCAAAGCCTTTTAACCCAAGCCTGAACGGTTACTCACAGGTAATCCTGAACCCTTTTGTGCTATTTTCAAGAGTGCTGAGTTGTTACGTTATTTAAAGAATAACGTTTGAGAAAAAGCTGAGAGTGGGACTCTGCTCTCAGCTTTAAAAACTCTAAATCGGGGTCAAAAGATAAGAGGTAAGCGCAACCGGCTCCCGTATTTTATGCCAAACGTGAGGCCGAAGCCTCACGTTTGTTTTGAAAACTGATCTTTTATCGTGGTCGGGGCGACAGGATTTGAACCTGCGACCTCCTGGTCCCAAACCAGGCGCGCTACCAAGCTGCGCCACACCCCGCTGCTGCTGTCTCCTCGCTTGGAGAGACAGCTTGGTGATAAAAGTTTAACACGGGTAAGGTGAAATTGCAACTACCCCTGCAGCTTTAATCTATCTTTCAGTATTTCTTTGGCCTTCTGCAGGGCCTGCCCACGGTGGCTGATACGGCTTTTACTCTCCCGTCCCATTTCGGCGAATGTCCGTTTCTCCCCTTCCGGAATGAAGAGGGGATCGTAGCCAAACCCCTTTGTACCCTTAGGTGCGGTAGCAATACTGCCTTTGCAATGCCCCTCTACCGTGGCCACGGAGTGACCCGGTTGGGCCAGGGCAATAACACAGGTGAAGCGGGCTTCCCGCCTCTCAGGCGGGGCTTTCTCCATCAGCTCGAGGAGCATGGCGTTGTTTTCCGCATCACTGGCCTGCTCCCCGGCAAACCGGGCCGAATGGACTCCCGGCCGCCCGGACAGATATTCCACTTCCAGGCCCGAATCATCGGCCAGGGCCATCCCTCCCGTAAGGCGGCAAATCGTTTCCGCCTTGCAGATGGCGTTCTCTTCAAAAGTGGACCCATCCTCTGCCACAGGTGGAATCTTTGGAAAGTCGGCTAGGGAGAGTATCTCCACCGGGAGGTCGGCTAACATTTCCTTGAATTCCGTAACTTTCCCCCGGTTATGGGTGGCTAAAATCAGTTTTTTAGTTTTTTTTTGTTGCTTCATCCCTGGCTGCGATCCCAAAGCCGCTTCCTGTTTTTCAATGAGACAGCGAATTCCAGTGCCCGCCAGATCCAAAAGCTCGTTCAACTGCTCCCGGCTAAACGGCTTTTTCTCTGCCGTGCCCTGCAGTTCCACCAGTTGACCGCTGCCCGTCATAACTACATTCAGATCCACATCGGCAGCACTATCCTCAATGAATGCCAGATCTAACATCGCTTCGTCCTTCACTAAGCCCACGCTCACCGCAGCCAGATAATCCCTGAGGGGCCAGCGGGAAATCTTTTTTTCCCGCAGCAATTTCTCCAGGGCGTCGGCAAGGGCAATATAAGCTCCCGTAATGGCAGCGGTTCTTGTCCCCCCGTCAGCCTGCAGCACATCGCAATCAATCCGAATCGTTCTTTCTCCCAGAGCCTCCATATCCACGACGGCACGCAGGGACCGGCCGATCAGCCGCTGTATCTCACTTGTCCGTCCACTGACACGCCCGCGTATCGACTCCCGGGGACTGCGCTTATGGGTGGAACGGGGGAGCAAAGAATACTCAGCGGTTACCCAACCTCGCTGTTCCCCCCGCATCCAGGCCGCAGTGCTCTCCTCCACGGTAGCTGCGCATAAAACAATAGTCTTGCCCATCTCCAGTAAAACAGAGCCCTCTGCATAGCGCAGATAGCCCCTGGTAAATTTCACATCCCGCAGTTCATTATTGTTCCGTTCATCCGATCGCATTCCTCATCCCGCCTTCCCTAGGGCTGCCTGTTCATATTCTATCGTAAATAAGACCGTTTTGGCAGGGGTAACATAAAATATTGTAGAATTATTATGGGAAAAGTAAATTTGTGAATAACAGCCTGCAAGGAGGTTGAAATTAAATGATTATTCGCCGTATTTTTGCCTTTCTCATTGATATCGTGATTGCCACCCTGTTTTCCATCATTCCCATCCCCTTTATCAGCGGTTTGATCGCATTCCTTTATATGCTTCTGCGTGATGGCCTCACAGATAGGGGAAGCATCGGTAAAGGGATACTGAATCTGCAGGTCATGACCCTGAGCGGACAACGGCTTAGTTATGAAGAGTCAATCCGCCGAAATATTATTTTTGCCATTCCGTCTATATTTTATATCATTCCCCTGGTCGGCGGGATTTTAGCCCTCTTATTCGGGCTTATTGTCTACGTAATCGAACTGCTCGCCATGAACAGCAGCCCTAAAGGACAGCGTAATGGCGACCGTTGGGCCGGCACCGTAGTACAGGATGCTCCCATTTACTATCGCTAACTGTAGCTGTCCCGAAAATGTTAAAACAAGTTGGACAGTTGGAAAGTTGGAAAGGAAAAGAGAAACCAGGGAAAAGCAGAATTCCAGCCATTTTCATTGTCTGATGGTGCCGCCACCGCAGGGGGCGGCATGTTGGAATGTTGGAATGTTTGAAAGGAAAAGATAAAACCGGGAAAAGCCGAACATTCCAGCCATTTTTATTGTCAGATGTGCCAGGTCTTATTCATTTAATTGATTGATCAATAATGGAGGCGCCAGAGGTTTTCTGAAAGATGTCCCCTTAGGGAGGATTATTTCTTCGCCCTCCACCAGGATCTGCACCCGTTCCACCCCGGGAAGTGCGGTGAGTGTGAGAACAAGCTGGTTTTTGATATTCTCTTCCCCAATGCGGCCTCCCTGGTAATTCAACAGATCCCGGGAAAAATCAACTGCCAAAACTCCTCCCTGAAGGCTGAAGTTTTTCAACTGCATATCTGCGGGCAGTTCGCTGAAAAGACCGCTCCCCGAGCGTGGCCCTTTTAAAAGTTCCTCCACGGTGGTTTCAATATGCTCCTCTCCCTCTGCAAGTACACGGGTTACCGGTACGTAAAAGATACGGTTTTCTCCGAGCAATGCACAGAAAAAGAGGCGGTGTTGCCGGCCGTGGGCCAGATCATCCACCCCTTCGGCTACCTCAAGGTTCAGGCTGTAACTCTGGTCAAACGTGCCCTTTCCGGGAGTCCCACCAGGGAAGACCTCTACCGGGTTCCCCTCCACAACTATTTCCACTTCATTCACGGTATCAAATTGCAGGAGAGTATAAATAACGCTACCCAACACCTCCCGTTCCAAGCCCGGATCATAATCAAGGAAGGCGCTGCTGAAATCAACACGGCAAAGACCCCCGCGGATGTTAATGCCTACAATGTTTGTCTGGGGAGGTAATGTTGTGCTAATCCCGAAGCGCATCTCTTCTGCCGGGGAAGGTCCCTTGATCAATTTTTCCAGAGCAGCACGCGCCACCCCCTCTGTCCATGGTTTTAATATTGTTATGGGCAGTAAGTATTGATTTTTCCCTTCCATAAAATAGACCTTGAAGCTCAGCACACCATCGGGAATTTCGTTTCGTTCAGTCTCCTCACCCCTAATCTCCTCTTCTTCGGCAGCGGCCTCTTCCTCCTCTTCCTGCTCCCGGAATAGCTGCGGCACGATATCCTGGAGGCAGCCGGTCGTGCTAAGTAAAATAGTAAAACAGCATAACAACATGATTAAAAGATATTTTTTTCCCCTGTTCATGACAATCTTCCTTTCCTGAAGATTCAACTGCTTTTTTTTATCTATATGTATAGTGGACAAGTAATATTTATGAAAAAATGCGGCCCGCAGGCCGCATCAATCTAATATTTTTTTTATGCGTTCAAAGCATTCAGGTATTCAAATTTCAGGAGTCAAATGCAGTATACCCAAGGACTCCATCAAGCTTATCTTTAACTTGAGACTACAGTTTCGAACAGGTATCCTGAACCCCGCTAAATGCAGGGATGTTCTGCTTTTTCCAGGTTTTATCTTTTCCTATCCAACTATCCAACTTTCCAACTTTTCTCGCATTTTTTATAAGAGCAGCGGCGTTTCCTCATCGAGGACAACCTGAAAAGCTTTGATCTCTTTCTCCAGGAGTTTGACGGCCATTTTGCGGAAATTCTTCGCCGGTCCGCTCACATAAAAGCGATGCAGCGGGGACCCCCCCGGGGGGTGCAGCATTTCTTTCTCTTCCAGAATTTTCCTCGCTTCACTTGCCGTTTCCTGCGCCGAGCTGATCAGCGTTACGTGCGGCCCCATTACTGAGCCAATCACATCCGCCAACAGGGGGTAATGGGTGCAGCCCAGGATAAGGGTATCAACACCTTCTTTTTTCAGCGGTTGCAGGTACTGCTCTGCCACGCCGAGCACTTCCGGAGTATGGATTAGCTCGTTTTCCACCACGAGGACAAAAAGGGGGCAGGGCCGGCTAAATACCTGAACATCCGGGGCCAGACGCTGGAAAACACGCTGGTATGCACCGCTTTCAATCGTGCCCGTAGTGCCGATTACCCCCACTTTCCGGTTAACCGTCTGCCTCAGGGCGGCCCTCACTCCAGGCTCAATTACATCCAGCAGCGGCAAGCCAACCTGCTGCCCGTAATACTCCAGTCCCGCGGACGCTGCCGAGTTACAGGCGACAATGATCATCTTTATCTGCTGTGTAAGCAAAAAATCTATAATCTGATAGGCAAAATTCCTTACCTGTTCGGAGGGGCGTGGTCCATAAGGCATGCGGGCCGTATCACCAAAATAGACGACATGCTCGTCGGGGAGTTGCCGGCTTATCTCCTTCACCACGGTAAGCCCCCCTACCCCTGAATCAAGTAATGCCACGGCCTTACAATTATCCAAATTATTTTCCCCCTGTGCTTACTTAAGTTTTCTCTGACAAATCAGGAACTAACCTTACATTTTTAAAGTTTATTAAAATAGCCTCAAATAAATGTTAATCTCCGTTTATCAGGAGGCCTGTTCAGCAACACAAGTTTAACAACTGGCCCATTCCCTGTCAATCAATAGAGTGCTTCACTAGTTAACCCGTTCTGCATAAGCTAAGCATCAGACTTTTGGGTAGGATTTTACACCACCTGAAATAAAAAGGAGACTCTCGATTATAAAAGTGGATTTTGGGAACAGATAAGGTGTATATAGTGTATATTAACTGGGATTTTATAAGGACTTGCTGTGCCATAATTCTCCCTATTTAATATCTTGACTAATTTACCCAAAAAAAACTATAGAATAACTTGGTGATCTGTGATATAATTTTCCTCAAATTGTTTATTCGGTTTTTCTACCGATAATCACTTTTATGTGATATAATTTACTTGTATCACGACTACAGATATCATTAGGAGGTGCACAGTTTGAGCGGTGAAGTGTGCGAATTTGTTGAAAGCGGCCTGGCAGAAATCCGCTGGCATGCCCGGGGTGGGCAGGGTGC
>SKTJ01000019.1 GCA_007122565.1 Syntrophomonadaceae bacterium
CCGGCGTATGCGGGGACGGAGATGGCCGAGGTTATCCCCGGCACCACTTCAAAACAAACATCATTTTCAGCCAGCAGTTCGGCCTCTTCGCCTCCCCTGCCGAATAGATATGGATCGCCCCCCTTGAGGCGGGTAACGATTGCACCTTGCAGTGCCTTGGCCAGCAGGAGTTGGTTTATCTCTGCCTGCTTCAGGGTATGGCGGTCGGGCAGCTTGCCCACATAAATCAGTTCCGCATCAGGCCGGGCATAGCTGAGGAGGCGGCGGCCCGCCAGGCGATCATAGACAAGCACATCAGCTGCGGCTATGCATTTTAATCCTTTTACCGTGATCAGGCCCGGGTCTCCGGGGCCTGCTCCCACGAGGTACACTTTACCTTTATTCTGTTTGTGATTAGCCATTGTTATTAAAATCCCGCCTTACTTTTTCCAGGATTGAGGCTCCTCCCCGGGCAAGGAGCTTTTCTGCCAACCTTAAGCCAACCTGCTCAGCCGCGGAAGCATTTCCCCGTTCTTCATCGCGGAGCACAGTGCTGCCGTCCAGGGCGGCGATGATCCCCTGCAGGTGCAGTTTCCCGCCTCTTATTTCGCCGAGGGCACCGATTGGAACCTGGCAACCCCCTTCCAGCTTGCGCAGGAAAGCCCGTTCCGCCAATACTGCCGCATGGGTGGATGAGTCATTTATACTTAAAATCAGCTGCTCTAGTGTCGTATCCCCTTCACGCATTTCAATCCCCAGTGCTCCCTGTCCCACTGCAGGCAGACAAAGATTTACCGGGATAATCTCTGTGAGCAGTTCCAGCCGCCCCAGGCGTTTGAGGCCCGCATAAGCAAGCACCAGGGCGGAAAACTGCTGCTCTTTTAATTTGTCCAGGCGGGTCTCAAGGTTGCCCCGTACCGGCACGCAGGTTAGATCGGGGCGCAGGTGTAAAAGCTGGGCGACGCGGCGCAAACTGCCCGTTCCCAGCGTCGCTCCCGCAGGCAATTCCATCAGCTTTTGCCCGCTGCCACTGAGCAGGACATCCCGGGGGTCCTCCCGCTTTGTGATCGCAGCAATGGTCAAACCGGGCTGGATTCGCGTGGGAACATCCTTCATACTGTGGACAGCAAGGTCAATTTCCCGCTGCAGCAGGGCATTTTCTATCTCCTTCACAAAAAGGCCCTTATCCCCGATCCGGGCCAGGGGCGTATCCAGAATCTTGTCGCCCGTGGTTTTAATTATTTTCAGTTCAAACTCCCGCTCAGGCGCAATCCCGCGAAGGCGGTCGATCACGTGCCCGGCCTGGATGAGGGCAAGCTTGCTGCCCCGGCTTCCAACCACTACTTTATTCAAACTGACGCCTCCTGATATATTAAATTGGGGACACAGCTGCTTACTGCCGCCTCTCCCGGTAACGCTCAATTATTTCTTCTATTTGTCGATCCCTCTCGGGAGGGGGCAGGGTTTTATACAGGTTAAAACCCGTTTCCCCGGCCAACTCTGTGAAGAGGGCTTTCCTTTGCTGGGGGTCACTTATTTCCCTGAGAATGCGGGGCCGCAGCTTTCCCAGGTAATCCGTGAATTCGCCGTAGATGGGGCCATACAAGCCCTCCAGTTGCTCGCGCAGCAGACGGGCAAAGGCCGGGCTTTTGCCCGCAGTGGAGATGGCGATACTTAAAGGGCCCCGGCTCACCAGGGACGGAACATAAAAGCTGCACAAAGGGGGGATGTCAACAATATTAACAGGGATATTGCGGGAAAAGCAATCCTCCGCCACCCTGCGGTTAGTCTCATGGTCACTGCTGGCTCCGATTACGAGAAAAACCCCCTCCAAATGACACGGGTCATAGGAATGCTGCAGGTATTCAATTTTCCCCGCCCCAGCAAGCTCTTGCAGCATGGGTGCAAGTGCAGGGCTTAAGACGACAACCTGTGCGCCGCAGCTAAGTAGTCTTTCCACCTTGCGGCCGGCAACCTTACCGCCGCCAACCACCAGGGCTTTCCGGCCCCGCAGATCCAGATAAACAGGATAAAACTGCTCCATTTTTTCCCCTCTTTAGAAAAAGGTAGTGAGGCTGCCGCTAAAGAGAAAGCGGACAACCAGGTAGTTAATGGCACTGAAACCGGCAATATTTAACAGGACAATGCTTTTGCCGCGCCAGCCTGACAAGAGGCGGGCATGGAGATAAACGGCGTAAACGAGCCATGTAACCAGGGCCCATGTTTCCTTGGGGGCGAAGCGCCATAAACTGCCCCATATCTGCTCTCCCCAGAAAGCCCCCAGAATTATACTGATTGTAAGCATTAAAAAACCAACTGTGACCAAGAGATAGTTGAGGTTGTCCAGGGTATCCAAAGAAGGGAGGCGCCCCAGCATGGCCACGTGTTTTTTCTTCTTCAGACGATAATCCACTACTAAATACATGATTGAAGCCATAAACGCAATCACCAGTGCTCCGTAAGCCGGAATGATCGTTATAATATGCAAAAGAAGCAAGGCACTCTTTAGCTCCGGTAGGAGTATTATGCCTCCCTGGGGGGAAAATGCGGCAAGTAAAAGAAACATGGTGATAACCGGCAGAACGAAGAAAAAAGTGCGCCGGAATCTCGGGTGATATATATCCAGCAGCACCAGGCAGAGGGACGCTGAGAATGTTAAGAGCAGCAACCTTTCATGAAAAGTATAAACGGGAAGATATCCATATAAAAAGAAACGGACGAACATGAGGACAGTCAGGCTAAGCAGTGCAATCCTCAGGCTCATCCTGCCATAGGGGAAAATGCCTTTTGCACCATCTTTATAATGGAGCAAAAAAAGCAGGGAAGCAACAATATATAAACTGAGGGTGAAAGTATAAATCAGCAGGCTAAGCTCTGTCATTTAAGTCTTTCTCCTCCAATTTTATTTATATTTTGTTTCCCGCTGTTAAGGTCAGAGTCCTCCTGAGGCAGTTCCGCCTCCAGGTCAAAAAGGCGGCTCAGTGAAGCCACATAAGCATCACTTTTGTCTTCAACAGCAAATTCCTTAATACGGAGCACCGGCTCGCGCAACAAACGGTTAACAATGAGCTTCGTCAGATTATCCACAGCTTTTTGTTCTTTTTTGCCCAGTTTTTCCAATTTGCCGCTCAATTCCCGCTGCAGCTCCTCCTGGCGAATCGTTTCCGCTTTTTTACGCAGGGCAGTAATGAGAGGTACCACATTGAGGGCTTTAAACCATGCCTGGAACTCTTTTACCTCTTCTGCAATAATCAGTTCGGCGCGGCGTGCTTCTTTTTCCCTGTCTTTTAAATTGGAGGTCACCACTTCCTGCAGATCATCAATGTCATACAGGTAAACGTTTCCCAGTGCGTTGATGGCCGGATCTATGTCCCGGGGCACAGCTATATCAATTATAAAAAGAGGCCGGTGCTTACGGGCGCGCATGATGCGTGCCATCTGTGGCTTAGTTATAATAAAGTGGGGCGCGCCGGTGGATGTGATCACAATATCCACCGTTTCCAGGTGTTTTTCCATATCCTCATAGTCAACCGTTTTGCCCCCAAAATTACAGGCTACTTTTTCTGCCCGCTCCCTGGTCCGGTTGGTAACAGTTACCTCAGCTGCACCATGGTCTAAGAGATGCCTCAGGGTAAGCTCACTCATTTCCCCGGCGCCGATCACAAGCACGCTGCGCTGAGTAAGGCGGCCAAATATCTTTTTGGCCAGTTCCACGGAAGCATAACTGACAGAGGTGGCATTTTCATTAATCTGCGTTTCAGTATGAACTCTTTTGCCGCAGCCAAGGGTACGACTAAACAGGGCGTGGAAAACTTTCCCCACGCTACCACAGCCGGCAGCCGTTTCATAGGCTTGCTTGACCTGGCCTAATATCTGGGTTTCACCTAAAATCATGGAGTCCAGTCCTGCCGCTACCTGGAAAAGATGGGCCACAGCATCCTGGCAAGCATGAAAATAGCTAATTTTTTCCAGAGATTCCCGGGTGAAACCCTCCCTCTCTCCCAGTATGTTGAAGACAGTTTCCCTGCCCCGGACCGCATCTTTTGCCGTAGCATATATTTCGGTGCGGTTGCAGGTGGAGAGAATGACACACTCCTGCAAAAAGCCATCTTTAAGCAGGAAATTTAATGTGCCCTCAAGCCGGCTTGGCGTAAAGGCAAATTTCTCCCGAATTTCCACCGGTGCCGTTTTATGATTGATGCCAAGGACAAAGATGTCCATGATTTTTTAACACTCCTCAGCGTTGCCGGAGCTACGGGCACGCTATCAATACTACGGGGTACCGTCAATGACGACTACGGGGCGACACCGTACGGGGCGGTTGCCCACAGCCGCCCATAATATCAGCCCCTTGTACAAGACTGCCTTACGTGACGTTCAGCCTAAACATAGCTATGCAATCCGGGGAGCCACATATTTACCCCGATATAAGTGAACAAAACACAGATAAAACCGATAATGGCAAACCAGGCCGTGGTTTTACCAGACCAGCCCCGCGTAAACCGGGCGTGGAGGTAAACAGCATAAATGATCCAGGTGATGAGGGACCATGTTTCTTTTGGGTCCCAGCCCCAGTAACGGCCCCAGGCCTGTTCGCCCCAGATCGCCCCTGTAACGATTAGCAGGGTCTGAAAAAGGAAACCAAAGGCTATCGCTTTATAGCCAAAATCGTCAAGCACATCGAGGGAAGGAAACTTCTGCAAGATTATACCCACAGTCCCCTGCCGCTCCTTGCTAGCCCGGTACAGATACATAATAGCAAGTCCGCAGGCAATTGTAAACGCACCATAGGCGAAGATTGCCGTGCTCACATGGATTGTCAGCCAGACACTCTGCAGGGCCGGCATCAGAGGGCGGATATCCTTGGGAAGCAAGGAAGCATAGCCGATGACAACAAAGGCCAGGGGCATAACAAAGGCACCAAAGACACGGTATTTATAACGATAGCGCCATTCAATAAACAAATAGCAAAGAACAATGCCCCAGGCAAAAACATTGGCAAACTCAAATTGGTTACTTAAAGGTGCCCGTCCTGCTTCAATGGTACGTAAAATAATGGCCACGGTATGAGTGACAAGGCCTGTTAGCGCCAGGCGGGATGCCCAACTACCCCCATTACCCCTGCTGCTGAGCAGAAAATAAAAGTAGAGCAGGGTGGCGATAACATAGGCGGCAAAAGTAATATTAAAAAAAGTGGTCTCCCAGTAAATTATATTTCCCATGTTCATACCCCCAATTTATTTTTTAAGGCACTGATTAACCTGTCGAACTCCATTTGAAAGCCCACCTTGTTACGGTAACTCTGACCGGTAATAAGCACCTTGCCGTCTGTTTCTTCCCCCAAATAAGCCCAAACGCGGCGCGGGAAGAAATAAAAGCTCATCACAAGGCCGGCAATCATCAGTATGGAAGCGAGAAGAGCCAGGGATTTACCGGGATTTCTCACAATAAGTAACCCTGTATAATTGCGGTACCCGCTAAATTGAAGCATATAATTATCATCAAGCTCAAGCCGGTCACCGACAGCCGCAAGTTGGAAGGGCGTTCCGATCACGCCCTGGGCACCTGTAAGGCGGTAGGCTACAAAGGGATTGGCTGGATAAGCGCTGCGACTGACGGGCATGCCGCCGGTGGTCATGGTGAAGTCGGGGTAGAATTCAATCAGGTGGAGATGTATATCCGTTTCGTTATGGTAGAAGGTCCGCCCCGGAATTATCAGCACGTTTTCCTCTTCTCCCGTGGCAGTATTTGTAATATTGGTTTCCACTCCCCAGCCGTAAGTGGACTGGTAGAAGTTTACCCCTTTATAGCGCAACGGTTTGTTTACATAAATGGTCTCCTGTTTTACTGTTCTGCCGTTTTCAATTACGGTTAGTTCGCTGTAGTACTGTTCAATGCTTTTTTGGGCATCGTCCCTGTAACTTATATAAAAATCATCAATACGCACCTGGAAATCTTCATTTTCCACAGGCAATATCCTTCCTGGAAAACCACCGTCGAAATCCTCATAACCACCCACAATACCGTAGAGCCCGGCCAGCAGCAGCAAAATTATGCTTAAATGGGTCACCAGGGAGCCAAAGTATCCGAAACGGCCTTTATCTCCGCTCACTAAAAATCCTTTGTCGCGGGAAGTTGTGCCAACGCGGTAACCTTTTTGCAACAGAAAGTCGCGAATCTTAGCTGCTTTTTCCTCTGTCTCTCCCGGTATCGCAAGAGATTGTTGATTCTGATAACTTTGCAGAGTCTTGTAATTGAGATCGTCCCGTACTACTGTAGCCTTTTCCCAGATACCGCCCCACCTGTTGAGGCTGCAGACCAGAAGGTTAAGGGCAATCAAAACAAGCGTACCAACAAACCACCATGAGGTGTATACCCTGTCCATAGCCTCAGCATGGGGAAGCAGAGAACCATAAACAGACATTGCGGTAATCACCAAAAGCAGTATAATGCCCATCTTCATGGAACTGAAAAATTTCCACGCATCCTTAAGTTCTCTTTTGTTATCGTTTTCTTTACCAGGTTCCTCCCTAGTGTTAGCCACAGTATCACCCTTTTTTAAATTGTTTTATACAATCTTTCTTTATTTATTAATAGTTGTTATCTGATACAAACTATACAATACATTTCGACAAAAATCTATTATTACCTCCCTCCAATTAAAGATAAGATCCGACGAAACAACCTCACACAAACAGGATGTTCTTGCTTACAGCGGTATCAGACCGTGTTTGCTAAATATTCTATATAAGAATTTTGTATGGCTATTATTATATCACATAATGCAAGTCTATAGGAATGGTAGACTCTGTCCGTTAGTATAGACGTGGGATTACGTGTACAGCAGCTTTGGCATTAAATATACAGACAAAGGTAGCCTGCGCCGCAATGAATTCACCGTGGAAAATACCCATGCCCCGGGATTGACACATTTTCTATAATTGTTTAATATATTTATAAATACGAATATGTAAATATAACTTTAAAAATAGAACGTTCGTTCAAAGTATCGGCGCTATGAAGAGCGGCAATCTTTTACTCTGATGCTGCAAAGAATATTACAAAAAGATGGAGGAATTCAAATGAAGATTAAAATACTGGGGCCGGGCTGCAGGAAATGTGAAAAACTGCAAAATGAAACAGCAGATGTCCTTGCCGAGTTGGGCGTAGCCGCTGATGTGGAGAAAATTACGGATATGGATAAAATCATGGAACATGATGTGATGATGACCCCCGGGCTCGTAATCAATGATAAAGTAAAAATGTTCGGCCGCGTGCCACGTAAATCGGAGATTAAAAAATGGATCGAAGAGGAAATAAATTAGCAGGTAGTTGGATAGGGAGTAGCGGGTAGGAGAGGTGATCATTAATGAAAGAATGGCATAAACTAGTACTCATAATCGGCGTGTTTCTGGCAGCCTACCTGATCCCCTTTGATAATCCTCTTGTGGCAGCCTCTGTTTTGGAGGCCTTTCATATGCTGCAGGAGTATGCGCGGGAGCATGTACTTTACTGCCTTATTCCCGCCTTCTTCATTGCGGGGGCCATCGCCAACTTTATCTCCCAGGGAGCGGTGCTCCGTTACTTCGGCGGCGGTGCCCCCAAGTGGCTGGCCTATTCTGTGGCTTCCGTTTCCGGGAGCGTGCTGGCTGTCTGCTCCTGCACGGTGCTGCCCCTTTTCTCCGGTATCTGGAAAAAAGGCGCCGGCATCGGACCAGCCTGCGCGTTTCTCTACGCCGGGCCGGCGATCAATGTTTTGGCAATTATTCTGACAGCGCGGGTTTTAGGCTGGCAGCTGGGCCTGGCCCGGGCTGTGGGAGCAGTAATTTTTGCCATTGTCATCGGCCTGCTGATGGCCTTCTTTTACCGGCAGGAAGAAACGGAGAAAACGAAAGCAGCCATGAACCTGCCGGAGCAGGAAGAGCCCCGCAGTCCCGTACAAAACCTTTTTTTCTTCAGCGTCCTCATCCTTATCCTTATTTTTGCCGCCTGGGGAAGACCCGAGGGAGCCATTGGTTTCTGGGCCCTTGTTTTTAGCGTAAAATGGTATTTCGTGCTTATCCTCCTTGGGATCCTGGCGTTTATGCTGGTACGCTGGTTCGACGGGGAGGAACGCCTTGCCTGGGTGGACTCCACCTGGGATTTTGCCAAACAAATCCTGCCCCTGCTCTTTGCCGGTGTGCTGATTGCCGGACTGCTGATGGGGCGTCCCGGCATGGAGGCGGGCCTCATCCCTGCCGGTATTGTTGAAACATTAGTGGGTGGCAATTCGCTTAAGGCGAACCTTTTTGCTTCCGTAGTGGGTGCGTTTATGTATTTTGCCACCCTGACGGAGGTGCCCATCCTGCAGGGACTGCTCGGCCAAGGTATGGGTCAGGGCCCCGCCCTGGCATTACTACTGGCGGGACCGGCACTGAGCCTTCCAAACATGCTGGTAATTCGCAGTATTTTGGGGACAAAAAAGACAACGGTTTTTATCCTGCTTGTTGTGGCAATGGCCACCCTTTCCGGACTGATTTACGGAAGCTTTTTTCCTATCTAAATTTCAATCTTTTTATTGACAGAATTAAAGCGGGAATGGTAATATATATCCATAAATTTAAATGTATTTATATACAAAAGGCCTTAGGCTAAATTAAATTCATTTGTAACTGCTCGGTCACAAAGTGAACCTTGTTTCTTGAACGTAGGGGCGGCTGCCCACAGCCGCCCGTGAATGAGGATTATGTTGTGGAAAACAAATAATGCGACAGCGAGAACCGTCCCCTGTCGCATTCTGTCGCAATTTATTAATGAAGGAGGAATTAAAAAGTGACGGAAACAAAGGAGTATCAACTGGGGTTTTTCCATAAATATCTGACCCTCTGGGTGGCCCTGTGTATCCTGGGGGGGATTGGCCTGGGGGCAGCCTTCCCCGGTGCGGCGCAATTTTTGAACTCGTTGCAGATCTACCAGGTGAATATCCCTGTAGCCGTTTTTCTCTTTGCCATGATGTATCCGATCATGCTGCAGATCGATTTCGGCGAGGTGGTCAACGCTGTAAAAGCACCCAAAGCCGTGCTCTTAACTTTGATCATTAACTGGGGCATTAAACCTTTTACCATGTTTTTCTTTGCCTGGCTATTTTTCCGTATTATATTCGCGCCGTATGTGGAGTATGATATGGCTACAGAGTATATTGCAGGAATGATTCTCCTGGGAATAGCACCCTGCACGGCCATGGTGCTGGTCTGGAGCTTCCTGGCGAAGGGCTTTATGGGGTTGACGCTTGTTCTGGTGGCAATCAACTCCCTGACCATGCTCGTCCTTTATGCACCGCTGGGGAATTTTCTGCTCGGTGCCGCCGACTTGGTGGTACCCTTTATGACCATATTTTACAGTGTGCTCCTTTACGTGGGTGTTTCCCTGGTGGCCGGTTATTTAACGCGCACCCGCCTGATCAAGACACGGGGCATTGCCTGGTATGAGGGTACCTTCCTGAAAAATATGGGCAATATCTCTATCGTTGCCTTACTGGCCACGCTGATCTTTTTATTCATGCTGCAGGGCGAAGTAATTCTGCGCTTCCCCCTGGTAGTGGCCCTGATTGCAGTGCCGCTGATTATTCAGACCAACGTTATTTTCTGGATTACTTACGGTATTTCCCGCTTAATTGGCCTCACCTATGAAGAAGCGGCCCCCTCTTCCATGATCGGTGCCAGCAACCACTTTGAAGTAGCCATCGCTACGGCGATCACCGTTTTTGGACTGCAGTCAGGGGCAGCCCTCGCTACGGTAGTGGGCGTGTTGATTGAAGTGCCAATCATGCTGCTGCTGGTTACTTTTTGCCTGAAGACAAGGCATTGGTTTCCTTCCAGGTATAAAAACGGAGCCGGCCCCGATCCGGCATGAGTGAGTGAAAATAACTTGAAAGCAGGATAAAGATGAAAACCTTAACTCCGTTCTTTAAAGCACTGGGTGAAGAAATGCGCCTGAAAATCGTGGGAATGCTCCTGCCCGGGGAATTATGTGTCTGTGAAATCATGGAAGAGCTGGGGCTTTCCCAACCCGCCGTCTCCCACCATATGAAAGTGCTTAAGCAGGCAGGTCTTGTTCGGGACCGGCGGGACGGAAAATGGATTCATTATTCTCTGGATCAGGATACGTTTGATTATCTGGAAAGTTTGCTGCAGGACCGACTCTTTGTGCCGGTCCGCAGCAGTGCCGGGCAAAAGCCCCGGGACAAATCGGTTACGTGTAGCTAAACTAACTTATAAGGGGTTAACGCCAATTGTTCATCGAGAACATCAACCCGGTTATATTTACCATAGGGCCCCTCGCATTCCGCTGGTATGGCCTGATGATGGTCCTCTCTTTTATACTGGGCGGTTACTATTTAATTAAAAACGGCAAGCGGCAAGGACTTGACGAGGAAATGCTGCTAACACTGCTCATTATTGTCATTGTGGGCGGGATCCTCGGGGCGCGGGCCCTCTATGTGCTGACAAACCTGCCCGCCTTTATCCCTGACCCGCTGGAAGCTTTGCGCATAGATCGGGGGGGCTTGTCTTTTCACGGCGGCCTTTTAGGCGGTCTCTTGGGTGCCTGGCTTTTTACGCAGCGAACCCGTATCAATCTGAGATTGCTAATGGACCTTGCCGTCCCCGGTCTGGCCATCGGTTACATGCTGGTACGTATTGCCAATATCTTTAACCAGGAGATCCTGGGGCGTCCCGCTGCTCTTTTCTTTTTTGAACAGCATCCCACCCAAATTTATGGCTCCCTGATCGGTCTCGTTTCCCTGCTCATCCACAATTACCTGGCACGTTCTCTCCCGGCAAAGCCCGGGGTCCTCTTTTGGTTATTTATTTTTTACTACTCCCTGATGCGGGGAATAATCGAGGAAACCTTTCGCGCCAATCCCCTTTTTCTCTGGGGTTATATTAATGAGTTCTGGGGTGTGGGCTTCTTTACCATGACTCACCTGGCAACCCCATTCATCCTGCTGCTGGCCTGGCGGATGATTCAAAAATTTCAACATGAAAGGCAGCCATTTTAAGGCTGCCTTTCGTCTCAAGAACAGCAGTTGTTCGGTTTATCGCTGCCATTTTGATCCTGCTCCTGTTTTTCCCCTGTATCGTTTCCCTCTTCTTGTTTTTCCAGCTTTTCATCTTTAATTTCTTCCACTTCAAACTGGCAGCAACTGCTTTTTTTCTTGCCGCCTTTGAACAGTTTATCCAGCAGGCCCATAAACGATCCCCCCTTTCATTATTTTTTGTAACACAGCACTCTGGAAACATCACAAAGGGGTTTAGGATTACCTGTGAGTAACCGTTCAGGCTCAATCAAAAGGCTTTGCCGGACCGGGGTTTCCACATGCTACGTGTTTGAGCGTAGCGAGCCAAAGCATGTGAGCAATCGGCAAAGGCAACCCCTGCATCTTTAAACTTGAGACTGCGGTTTCGAACAGGGATCCTACACCCCGCCGCAAATTATACTGAGCAGTAACTATGTTTCTCAATTTAACGCTTAAGCCAATACCATAAAAAGAATTCCGGCCAGCACAGCCATGAGCATAATGGTGAAAAGATAGGCAAATAGGAGCTTCCGTTTAAAA